>JBBPIR010000008.1 GCA_038040195.1 Chloroflexota bacterium
CCCTCCAGGAACGACTGCTCCTGCTTGGCGTCCTCGTACTCGGCGTTCTCGGTGATGTCGCCGTCGAGCTTGGCGTCATGGATGCGCTGGGCCACCCGCGGCCGCTCCTCGACGATGAGGTGGCGCAGCTCGGCGCTCAGTCGCTCGACGCCCTCAGGGGTCAGGTACACGGGCTTGTTGTTCATCGCCTCAGGCGGGTATCGCTCCCGATAACAAAAAAGCCTCAGCTCCGGCCGTTCGGGAAGCTGGCTTGTGCTGGCGTCGGCGGATTGTAGGCGTGGGGTGGGCCAGTGTCAAAGTCCGTGCGGGTCAGTGACCGGCCGCGAGAAGGACCACCACCAGGGCCGCCAGCACGAGCCGCTCCAGGCAAAAGATGGCCACCGAACGGGTCCGCAGCCAGCGCAGCAGAAAGCCGATCGCGAGGGTTCCCGAGACGGCGGCGGCCACGAACCCGACGCCGATGGCCAGCCATTCGGTCGAGGTGTGACTGGCGGTGAGCAGGTGCCGCGAGCCATACAGCCCCGCCCCGAGGGTGATGGGCGTGGCGAGCAGGAAGCTGAAGCGGGCGGCGGTCTGGCGGGTCAGGCCGAGTGCCAGGCCGGTGGCGATCGTCGCGCCCGATCGGCTGATGCCCGGCAGCAGGGCGGCCGCCTGCGACAGGCCGATGGCCAGCGCCGGACCGGTCCCGATCGCGCTCAGATCGCGCTGGCGGGTCCCCAACCGATCCGCCAGGAAAAGCACCGCGGCGCCGATTACCAGAAAGCCGGCGATGGCCAGCCGCGACTGGTCCGCGTCGCCGTGGAAGGCGGCCTCGATGGCATCCTCCAGCGCAAAGCCGATGAGCGCCGCCGGGATGGTGGCCACGACCAGGAGCCAGCCCAGCCGTCGGTCGGGGTCGTCGCCGATGCGTCGTTCGGCGATGGACCGGCCCAGCGCGCCGAGCAGGCGCAGCCAGTCGCGCCCGACGTGGACGAGGAGCGCGAGCAGCGTCCCCAGGTGCAGGAACACGTTGAACGACAGGCTCCCGATCAGCCCGTCCTGCTCCCAGCCCAAGAGCCAGGGGGACAGCTCCAGGTGGGCCGAGGAGCTGACCGGGATGAACTCGGTCAGGCCCTGGATGAGGCCGATCAACGCGGCCTGGATGATCAGCTCCATGACAGCTCCCGGCCGCTTCCGCAGTCAGCGGATGAAGAGCGGCGCCAGGACGAGGGTGATGGTGGCCAGCAGCTTGACGAGGACGTGGAGCGACGGGCCCGCGGTGTCCTTGAACGGATCACCAACCGTGTCGCCGACCACGGCGGCGGCATGGGCGGGTGTCTTCTTGCCGATCACGTTGCCCTCGTCATCGGTCAGGTGTCCGGACTCGATGTACTTCTTGGCGTTGTCCCACGCTCCGCCACCGTTGTTCAGGACGGTGGCCAGCAGGACGCCGGCAATGGTGCCGACCATGAGCATGCCGGCCATCGCCTCGTGGCCGAGGAGCAGCCCGACCGCGATGGGCGTGGCGACCGCGACCATCCCGGGCAGGATCATCTGGCGCAGCGCGGCGCGGGTCGTGATGTCCACCACCCGGGCGTAGTCTGGGCGCTGGGTGTAGTCCATGATCCCCGGCATCTCGCGGAACTGGCGCCTGACCTCGACGATGATCGACTGCGCCGTGGTGCCCACCGCGCGAATGGCGAGCGAGCTGAAGAAGTACACCAGCATGGCGCCGATCAGGGCCGCGATGAACACGTTGACGTCGGCCAGGTCGACCGATTCCATGAGCGGCCGCCCCTGGCGGGTGAAGATCAGGTTCACCTTGTCGATGTAGGCGGAGAACAGGAGGAAGGCCGCCAGCGCCGCCGAGGCGATGGCGTATCCCTTGGTCAGGGCCTTGGTCGTGTTGCCCACCGCGTCCAGCCGGTCGGTGATCTCGCGGGCGCCACCCTCGGCCTTGGCGAACTCCGCGATCCCGCCGGCGTTGTCGGTGATCGGTCCGAAGGTGTCCATGGCCAGAATGTAGGCGGTCGTCATGAGCATGCCCATGGTCGCCACGGCGGTGCCGAAGATGCCGCCCACGTCACGGCCGGCCGCGTTCACCAGACCCGCCTGGGAACCCAGCCAGTGGCTGGCAAACAGGGCGAGGCTGATGGTGATGGCCGTGACGGCGGTGGTCTCGAAGCCGACCGCCGTGCCGCTGATGATGTTCGTGGCCGGGCCGGTCTTGCTGGCCTCGGCAATCTCCTTCACCGGCCGCCAGGCGCCCGACGTGTAGTACTGGGTGATGTAGACAAACGCCACGCTGGTGGCCAGCCCCACCACCCCACAGAAGAAGAACCAGACCCATACCGGGATGCCGTTGGCGCCCGGGGTGCCGCTGGTGTCCATCATCACGAACGTGACCAGCGCCAGGGCCAGGACCGACAGGATGGTGGTGACCCAGTAGCCGCGGTTCAGCATGTTCATCGGTTCCTCGGTCTCACTGCCGCGGACGAAGAAGATGGCCACGATGGTCGCCAGCAGACCGAAGGCGCGGACCACGAGCGGGAAGAAGATCCACGCCTCGGGGTTGGGCCAGCCCGCTTCCCGGGCGATGACGTACACGCCGACCCCCAGGATCATGGCCCCGATGTTCTCGGCTGCGGTGGACTCGAACAGGTCGGCCCCACGGCCGGCGCAGTCGCCGACGTTGTCGCCCACCAGGTCCGCGATCACCGCGGCGTTGCGGGGATCGTCCTCGGGGATGCCGGCCTCGATCTTGCCGACCAGGTCCGACCCGACATCGGCAGCCTTGGTGTAGATCCCGCCGCCCAGCTGGGCGAACAGCGCCACGAAGCTGGCCCCGAAGCCGAAGCCCACGATCAGGAACGGAGCCACGTCCGGGTTGGTGAAGCCGCCGTAGGTCACGAAGATGCCCCACACGCCGAGGAGGGACAGGGCGACCACCAGGAACCCGGACACCGCCCCGCCCCGCATGGCGACCTGGACCGCCTCGACCAGGCTGTGGCGGGCGGCGGCCGCGGTGCGCACATTCGACTTCACCGAGATGTACATCCCGATCACCCCGGAGGCCATGGAGCACAGGGCCCCGACAAAGAACGCGACCGCCGTCATAAGGCCCAGCTGGGCGCCGAAGACGTCGGTGTCCGCCACCTCGGCCGTTTCGACCACGCCGATGACCAGGCCGATGATGGCCGCCCCGACGACCGCCAGCACGAGGATGGTCAGGTACTGGCGGCGGATGAACGCGACCGCTCCCTCCATGATCGTCGCGGCCACATCCTCCATGGCCGGCGTCCCCGTATCCCGGCGCAGGACATCGCGGGCGAGGTAGGCCGCAAAGGCGACCGCGGCCAGGCCGGCGACAGGAATCACCCAGGTGATGGGCTGAATCGGCATGGATCCTCCGTGGGGGGTCGGGCGACGGCGCCGGATGGTAGCGCGGGCCCGTTCGCAGGGTCAACCGCGTTATGCTTTCGCCCGTTTGACCTACGTGCAGCCTGCCGCGGGACCAACCGGCGCCGAACGTTCCGCGGCGCGGCGGGGTGCCGGCTGCCTGCTCGAGATCGTGGAAACGGTGGTCCTGACCGCGGTCATCTACCTCGTCATCCACAACTTCGTGGCCCAGCCGTTCGAGGTCGAGCAGAACTCGATGGTGGCCACCATCCAGCCGGGCGACTACGTCCTGATCGACAAGCTCACGCCGCGCTGGGACGACTACTCGCGAGGGAACGTCGTCGTCTTCAACCCGCCGGATGGGTACGAGCAGACTGGGGTCCCGTTCATCAAGCGCGTCATCGGTCTGCCCGGCGAGACGGTTCTGCTCGAGAACGGGGTGGTCTTCATCAAGCCGGCCGGTGGGGTGCCGGTGCGCCTGGACGAGCCGTACCTGGTCACCGGTGCGGACGGGACTCCGGCTCCCACCCTGCCCCGCGACGCGCAGGGCACGATCGAGTGGATCGTTCCCGACGGGCACGTCTTCGTCATGGGTGACAACCGCCCCGACAGCCAGGATTCGCGCTTCTTTGGGCCCATCGAACGCGACCTGATCGTGGGACGCGCGTTCGTACGCTACTTCCCGCTGGATCGGATCACGCTGTTCGTTTCGCCCCCCTACCAGGGCCTGGTGGAGGCGCTAACGGACGACGGATCAGTCCGGGCCCATCATCCGCGTGGGGGCTCTTCGGCCATCACCCAAGTGTCGATCGCCCGCTCGTAGTCGACCACCGACCCGGCGTCGAACCACAGGGCAAGCTCCGCGTCGGCGGTTTCCGGCGCATCGGATGCGTGGATGAGGTTGCGCAGGCCGCTCACGCCGAGGTCGCCGCGGATGGTGCCCGGATCCGCCTGGTTGGGCATCGTTGCTCCGACGAGGCGCCGCACCACGGCCACCGCATCCGGCCCGGCAACCGCGATGGCCGCCACCGGTCCGGAGGTGATGAACTCCACCAGCTCGGCGTAGAAGTGCTTGCCGACGTGGATGGCGTAGTGGCGCTCGGCCATGTCGTGGGGCACCCACAGCAGGCGCAGGCCGACGACCTTGAGCCCCTTGCGCTCCAGCCGGCCGAGGATCTCGCCCACCAGCCCGCGCTGGACCCCATCCGGCTTGACCAGGACCAGGGTGCGCTCCATGACGGTGGGGTCTCCTCAGGCGCGAGCTAGGTCCGAGCGGCTCGGTCGTAGGCGGCGGCTGCCTCGCGCTCCCGTCCCGCCGCGCGGAGAAGGTCGCCGTACAGTACCAGACGCTCGGCGCTGGGCTGCGTCCCCAGATTGGGCTCCAGCATGACCACGCCAGCCGCCGCGATCCGGGGGTCGCGCCGCAGAGCCAGGGTCAGCTCCCGGTCGCCGGTTGCCAGGTCATTCTCCCCGTAGGCGATGGCCGCCGCGCCCAGCCGATCCTCGGCCGGGGAGGCTTCGGACCCGGCGCTGGGGCTTGGTCCGGCCCACGATGGGTTCGGCCACTCCAGCCGGCTCGGGGCGCCCCGGCGCAGGCGCCACGCCTCGTCCGCGCCGACCGCGTTGACGACCCGCTCCAGCAGCCCCTCCGCCTGGCGCATCTCCCCGATGGCGGCCAGACCCTCGGCTTCGACCATCATCGTGATCGAGCGCCGGCGCTCCACGCCACGGGGCCGCACCGCCGTGACGGCCTCGTAGGCGGCCACCGGCCGGCCGGAGCGCCACAGGGACTCGGCCAGAAGGGCGCGCGCCGCGTCCAGCTCCTCGGGGTTGCGGCCGGTCGCCTCCAGGGTCGCGATCCGGCGCCGCAGGGTGCCTTCCACGACGCCGTACTGGGCGGCGTCCATCTGGGCCCGGGCCAGGGCCAGCTGGTCCGGGACGAGGTCGATCCCGGTTTCGATGGTCATGCCGCGAGCAGGGCCTCAACCCGGCGTCGTCCTCGGAACGGCCCCAGCAGGACGATCCGCGCCAGGCTGGGTCGGAGGTAGGCCCGCGCGACGCGGAGCAAGTCGTCCGACGTGACCGACTCGAGGTGCTCCACCACCTCTTCGACCGTGAGGATCCGCGGCAGGAGGCTCTCCCCGGTGCCCAGCCAGCCGGCCACCGCGCTCGACTCCTCGAGGCGCAGCTCGATCCGCCCGCGGGTGTAGGCCCGCGCCCGTTCGAGCTCGGACAGGGGTACGGGGTCCTGGACGACGCGCTCCAGCTGCTCGAGCGCGGCGCGGATGATGGCCGTCGACTGGGACGGGTCGAACCCGGCGTGGATGCCCACCGTGCCGCAATCGGCGTACGAGGTCGCAAAGGTCCCGATGTCGTACGCCAGGGAGCGCCGTTCCCGCAGCTCGACGAACAGGCGGCTGCTCATCCCATCGCCCAGGACCGCGCCCAGCAGGTCCAGCGCCCAGCGGTCGGGGTGGGTGCGTGAGACGCCGGGCATGCCCAGGCACAGGTTGCCCTGGGTCAGGCGTCGGAAGGCGACCCGCACGCTGCCCGCAGACGTTGGCCGCGGGGCGGAAAGGCCCGCCGACTTCCGGCGCCCAGCGCGCCGGCCGGAACCGACCCCGTCAGCCCGGCCATCCTCCGCTGCCCGGTCGAACCAGCTCCGGGCCGTGCGGCGCACCGTCCGGTGGTCAATCGCCCCGGCCACCGCCAGCACCATGTGCTCAGGGGTGTACCAGCGGCGCCAGTGGCCCACGACGTCGGCATGCGTCGTGCGCCGCACGCTGCGCGGCGTGCCCGCGATCTCGCGACCCAGCGGGTGGGTGCCGAACAGGAGCTCATCGAACAGGGCAAAGACGTGGTCCGATGGGGAGTCGATATAGGCCCGGATCTCGTCGACCACGACCGGCTTCTCGGCCACCAGGTCCGCAGGCCGAAAAAGCGGGCGCAGGACCAGCTCGCCGACGACATCAAAGGCGCGGTCGGCGCGGGTCCGCGGGACCCGCGAGGAGTACACGGTCAGCTCGCGGTCCGTCGACGCGTTGACGGTCCCTCCGCACGCCTCGATGGCCTCTGACAGGGCCCCTGGGGCGGGGTAGGCCCGGGTGCCTTTGAACGCGAGGTGCTCCACCATGTGCGACAACCCGGCCTCGCCATCGGCCTCGTGGCGCGAGCCGACGCCCACGAATAGGGCCACCGACACCGATCGGGCATGCGGCATCGCCTGGCTGACCACTCGGAGGCCGTTGGGGAGCACGCTGCGCTCGTGGGGCGGAGCGCCCCGCCTAGCCGTCCTCGTCCTCGTCGGGGGCATCGGGCGACTTGAGGAGCTCCATCTGGATGAAGTCCGGATCGAGCGCCAAGTCGTCCGGCGCGGTTGCCGGCGCCCGCATCGGCGCCTCATCCTGGATGCCGATCTCGGTCGCCGTCTGAGCGAACTCGATGACCACCTTCTCGGAGCCGATGACCAGGGTATAGGTCAGCAGCTGGTCGGAGGTCGTGTCGAACTGAAGGTAGTCGAACGAATCGAGGTTGAGGCAGATGGCCAGCGGCGTGAAGTAGGACGCGATCTCGGGGTGGTCGACCACCAGCCGCTCGACCCAGCCGGTGCCGCCACTGGCGACCTGGTTGCCGCGAAAGTAGCTGTAGGTCACCGTCTGCTTCAGGAGCGGACGCAGGATGTTGTAGATGTCGCTTTTGTCAGTGACCAGACCGGTGTTGATATAGAGCTTGGCGCGCGGTTCGGGCGTGGGCTCCATCGGTCTCTCCTGCGGGGTCTGGCGGAGTCTAGCATCGGAAGAAGCGGTCGAAACGGCTGTTACGATGTCCGACTGATGCGACTGTTGGCCGCCGATATCGGCAACACGAACACCGGGGTTGGGCTCTTCGACGACGCGGTCATGGTCGGCGCCTGGCAGGCCGAGACCGACTCGCAGGCCACCGAGGACGAGCTGGCCGCCATGCTGACAGGCCTGCTGGCCCTGGACGGGCATCGCCTGGAGGGGTTGGATGCCGCCGCCCTGGCCTGTGTCGTGCCCGCGCTGGTCCCCACCTGGCGCCGGATGCTGACCCGCCGCGCGGGCGTTGAGCCGGTGGTCGTGGACGCGGCCGGGCTGGGCGGCGTGCTGGCCATCGAGATCGACCGCCCGGCGGAAGCCGGCGCCGATCGGCTGGTGAACGCCCTGGCCGCCCGCCAGGAGTTCGGCGGCCCTGCCATCGTGGTGGACCTCGGAACGAGCACCAACTTCGACGTCGTGAGCGCGGAGGGCGCCTATCTCGGCGGAGCGATCGCGCCCGGGCTGGGGATCTCTGTCGACGCCCTGGTGGGGCGTGCGGCAAAGCTGCCGCGAGTCGAGCTCCGGCGCCCACCGCGCGCCATCGGCACCAACACTGTGCATGCGATGCAGAGCGGAACGGTGAACGGCTACATCGGACTGCTGAGCGGTCTTCTTGCCGCCCTGCGGGGGGAGCTGGTCGAGCGCTCGCCGGCCGACGCCCGGGTCACGGTGGTGGCGACCGGCGGCTTCTCGCTCCAGCCATGGCTGGCCGAGGTGCCCGGCATCGACCGCGTGGAGCCGGAGCTCACCCTGCGCGGGATCAGGTACGCGTACGAGCACATCACTACCCGGACGGGCGCGCGGGCCGGCGTGGCCGAGGCCGACGGGAGCCCGGGATGACGGAAGCGATGAACGGGACGCTGGTCGGCCGTCGGGTGGTGGTCGGGGTCAGTGGCAGCATCGCCGCCTACAAGGCCGCGATCCTGGTCCGCCAGCTGATGAGCGCGGGGGCGATCGTGGACGTGGCCATGACGCCGGCCGCAACGGCATTCGTGACGCCGCTGACATTTGCCTCGCTCACCCACCGCCCGGTGATCACCGACGTCATGGCGCTCGACCCCGACGAGCACATCGCGCACATCGAACTGGCCGAGGCGGCGGACGCCATCGTCCTCGCCCCGGCCACCGCCAACCTGGTGGGCAAGCTCGCGGCGGGACTGGTGGACGACGCGGTGACGGCCATCGTGTGCGCTAGCCGGGCCCGGGTGGTCGTGGCACCAGCCATGGACGCGGGGATGTGGACCCACCCGGCCACGCAACGCAACATCGAGACCCTGCGGGGCTTCGGGTACCTGGTCGTGGAGCCGGAGGTCGGGGCGCTGGCGTCAGGCCTGACCGGGATCGGGCGCCTGGCGGAGCCGGAGACGGTGCTGGCCGCGGTCGAGCGCCTGTTCGCCCGAGCCGGCGACCTGGACGGGCTGCGGGTCGCGATCAGCGCCGGCGGGACGCGGGAGCCCATCGACCCGGTGCGATTCATCGGCAACCGGAGCAGCGGCAAGATGGGGGTGGCGCTGGCCGAGGCGGCTCGTGACCGGGGCGCAGCGGTGACCCTGGTTGCCGGCAGCCTGTCGGTGACCGCACCGCGCGGCGTGAACGTGGTGGATGCCACGACCGCCGCGACCATGCGCGAGGCGGTGCTCCGCATCGCCCCGGCCGCCGACATCCTGGTCATGGCCGCTGCGGTGTCCGACTATGCCCCGGCGAAGCCCAGCGGCCGCAAGATCAAACGCAGTGCCGGCCGCCTGCGCCTGGAGCTCGTCCCCAACCCGGACATCATCGCCGAGGTGGGTGAGATGCCGGACGGCGTTCGGCCGTTCCTGGTTGGCTTCGCGGCCGAGAGCGATGAGCTGGAGGCCAACGCCACCGGCAAGCTGCGCGACAAGGGCCTGGACCTCATCGTCGCCAACAAGGTGGGTGGTCCGTTCGATGCGATCGGCTCCGAAGAGAACAAGGTCGTCGTGTTCGGCGCCGAGGGCGCCCTCACCGACTGGCCGATGCTCCCCAAGCGCCAGGTCGCCGAGCGACTGTGGGACCTCATCGCCGATCGCTATCGGGCCCGCCGTCCGGTCCGCGCGACCTCAACCCCGGCCCGGTCCTCTCGCTCGCGCGCCGCGCGTCGCCCCCGCCAACAGGACGCGTAGGGGTGGAGGTCGTCCGCGGCATCGAGGAGCTGCGGGACGCGATCCTGGAGCTTCGAAAGGCGGGGCACGCCATCGGCTTCATCCCCACCACGGGCCTGGTGCATTCGGGCCAGCTGTCGCTCGTGCGCCGCTCGCGTGAGTCCGACGGCGGAGTGGTGGTGAGCAACCAGGCCGACCCAACCGGTGCCGCCGCCGAGGAGGATCGGCTGCTGGCGCTGCTGGAGATCGAGGGCGTGGACGTCGCGTTCCTGCCGTCGCACGAAACGGTGGACCCGCTGCACGTCACCCGGGTCACGGTGGACGGGCTGACCGGCCGCCTGGAGGGCGCGTCGCGACCGGGATACCTCGACGAGGTGGCCACCACGACCATGCGGCTCCTCCACCTGGTCGGGCCGGCGCGCCTGTACCTGGGCCAGAAGGACGCCCAGCGGGTGGTGGTCGTCCGGCGCATGTTGCGCGACCTGTTCGTCAACGTCGAGCTGGTGGTCTGCCCGGTCCTCCGCGACCCAGACGGCCTGGCGGTGTCCGCCGCCAACATGGGGCTGTCCATTGAAGAACGACACGCGGCGACCTGCCTGTACGCGGCCATTGCCGCGGCTCAGGCCGCCCACGACGCCGGCGAACGTTCAGCCGAGGTTCTTCGGGCGCGAATGAATGAGCACATCAGCGCCGAATCCCTGGCCCGGGTCGACTACGTGAGCATCGCGGACGCGGTCACGCTGGCTGAGCTATCGCGTCTCGACGGGCCGGCGCTGGCCATGACCGCGGTGTGGATCGGGCGCTCGCGCCTGACGGACAACGTGCCGCTCGGCTGAGGCTGGGCGGGCTGAGACGGAGCGAAAGTACTACTGACCGGTGCCCCGGGATGGGTAGGATGGGTTGGGGAGGCCGGCGAGTGCCCACGTCCGGCCTCCTTTTCTATGGGCCGCGACGTGCTGCGCTCTTGGTAACGCCTCCGCCTTCTGCACCAGCCGCCCGGAGGGCCGCCTTGTACGCCCGCTTCTGGGACTGGTAGCGCTCCAGCGCCTCCGGCGTGTCCACGTCGCCCAGGGTGGGCCAGGTCGGCAGGCGCCCGGCCAGTCCCGGCAGCTGGACCCCAAACCGACGAGACAGGATGGCGAGCAGCCCGTTCACCTTCAATTCGCCGATCGACGGCAGCGCGCGCAGGCGAGCCTCGAGATCGGCGCCGTCGCGGGCTTCGCGCCAGATCCGGCTCGCGTCGCCGTCGTAGGTGTCCACGATGACCCGGCACAGCGCGGCCACGCGGCCCGCCATCGAGGCGGGGTACCGATGCAACGCGGGGCGCTCGCGGAAGACGCGCTCCAGCTCGGCCGGGTCCATGGTCGCAATCCGCGTCGGGTCCAGGTGCCCGATGCGGCGGCGCAGCTCCCACGGGCCATTGAACGCATGCTGGACGGTGACCTGCTGGTCGAGGGCAAAGCCGATGAGCAGCGCGAGCGGGTCCTCTCCCAGCAGCCGGTTGGCTTCGGGGTTGTCCGTGAAGGGCAGCACAGGCGGCACCGGCAGGGTCGTCGCCTAGTCCTCGCGGCCGCCGCTGGATGCGCCACCGCCAGAGCCACCGCCGCCACTGGGGCCGGCGCGGCGCTCGATCCGTTCCACCGCCTCGCGGAGCCGGGCGACGAGCTCGGCGTCCACCATGTCCGACTCCAGGTGCTCCCCCAGCCGCTCCATGAGGTCGGCCGCGATATTGAGCAGGATGTCGGCGTCGGCGATGAAGAATTGCGGCTCGTTGTTGTAGCGGACGAGAGTCAGCCGTCCCTGGAGACTGGACCCGGCTTCGCCATGCAGAACCTGGGTCCCGAAGTTGTGGCCCTGGATCCCGTCCGGGTTGTTCAGGAAGTTCAGCGCGTTGTCGATGGCCAGCCCGAATCGGGCTCGCCAGCTGACAATCCGCTCGCCGATCTCCGGCGCCAGGCCGATCTGCCCCACTTCCTCGAACACCTCGCGGGTGACGGTCAACAGACCGATGAGGGTGGACCCGGCCCGGTTGCCGAGCATGACCTGGAGCGACCGCTCCAGGGTGAAGACGTCCGAGTCGAACCGCGGGCTGGTCGTGACATCCGCCAGCAGGTCCTCGACGTTGTCGAGCTGGCCCGCTTCCGACAGCGCGTTGCTGAGGGTCAGGATCTCCTCCCGGAACAGAAATCGCTCCTCGTGGTCGAGCATGGGCTCTACGGGTACAGGCCCCGCAACGTGGTGGCCTCCGCGACCCGCGACACGGCGACCATGTAGGCGGCGGTCCGCATGTGGACCTCGTGCAGGTCGCTCATCCGATGGACCGCCTCGAAGGCCCGATCCATGATCTCCTTCAGGCTCTCGTTGATCCGAGCCTCGGTCCAGAAGAACGACTGCATGTCCTGGACCCATTCGAAGTAGCTCACCGTGACGCCACCCGCATTGCACAAGATGTCGGGGATCAGGAAGATCCCGCGCTCGTACAGGATCTCATCCGCCTCCGGGGTAGTCGGGCCGTTGGCGGCCTCGGCCACCACCTTGGCCTGGATTCGGTCCGCGATGCTGCGCGTGATCTGGTTCTCCAGCGCGGCGGGAATGAGAATGTCGCACGGGAGCGTCAGCAGCTCCTCGTTGCTGACCGCATCCGCGCTGGGGAAGCCGGCCACCGTGCCGTGCTCCTGCTTCCACGCGCTGACCTTGGCAGGGTCGAGGCCGCTCGGGTTATGGATTGCCCCGGACGAGTCGCTGACCGCAACGATGGTCGACCCCTCGGCGGCGAGGAGCTGCGCGGCGATAGACCCCGCGTTGCCATAGCCCTGGATGGCGACCCGTGCCTCGTCGAGGTGGAGGTGCAGCTGCCGGGAGGCCTGCCGGAGGGTGAACACCGCACCCCGGGCGGTGGCCTCGTTGCGCCCCAGCGATCCGCCGATGGCGACCGGCTTGCCGGTCACGACGCCCGAGATCGTGTAGCCGTTGTGCATGGAGTAGGTGTCCATCATCCAGGCCATGACCTGGGCGTTGGTATTGACATCGGGGGCCGGGATGTCGCGATCAGGACCGATGAGCGGGCTGATCTCGGTCGTGAAGCGCCGGGTCAGGCCCTCCAGTTCGCGCAGCGAAAGCTGCTTGGGATCGACGATCACCCCGCCCTTGCCGCCGCCATACGGGATGTTCACCACGGAGCACTTCCAGGTCATCCACATGGCCAGGGCCCGGACCTCGTCCAGGGTGACGTCCTGGTGGTAGCGGATGCCGCCCTTGGCCGGCCCGCGCGAGAGGTTGTGCTGGACCCGGTAGCCGGTGAAGACCTCCACGTGGCCGTCGTCCATGGTCACTGGGAAGTGGACCGTCAGCTCGCGCTTGGGAACACGGAGGACTCGGCGCAGGTCCGGATCGAGGTCGAGTTTCTCGGCGGCCTCGTCGAATTGCTGCTGGGCGACGGCCCAGATGTTCGGCGCCTCGGCGACAGACGAGTAGTCGGTCATGGGTGGCGGACACGCTCCGTGGTGGCAGGGTGGAACGGGCGAAAAAGCGCGCCGATTATACGGGCGGGGCAGCGCGCCGCCGAGTCCCGGCTACGCCGCGCGACGAACTGCTCGGGCCCGGGCCACGTGCCAGTCACAGGTGACTGGCACAGTCATGGAGCAGGGCGTCAGTCCGGATCCCAGTCACAGGTGACTGGCACAGTCACGGAGCAGGGCGTCAGTCCGGATCCCAGTCACAGATGACTGGCACGGGCGAGGCTCACTAGACCAGCTCGATAGCCAGGGCCACCGCTCCCCCGCCGCCCAGGCAGAGCGTGGCGAGGCCGCGCGTCCCGCCGCGGTGGCGCAGGGCATACAGAAGCGTGGTCAGGACTCGCGCCCCCGACGCCCCGATCGGGTGGCCCAGGGCCACCGCGCCCCCATTGACGTTGACCTTGTCCCAGTCGAATCCCAGGGCGTTGCCGTCGGCCAGCACCTGGGCCGCGAAGGCCTCGTTGATCTCGATCAGGTCGAATTCAGGGAGAGCGATGCCCACTCGCTCGACGAGTCGTTGGACGCCCTCGATGGGAGCCTCGAACAGCCACTCCGGGGCGACGTCGGCCTGGGCGTAGCCCGTGATGCGGGCCATGGCGCGCAGTCCATCGCGCTCCACGACGTCGGACGAGGCCAGGACCAGGGCCGCGGCGCCATCGGTGATGCCCGGTGAGTTGCCGGCGGTGACCGTGCCGTCATCGGCCTGAAAGGCGGGCTTGAGCCTGGCCAGGGCCTCAGCGGACGTGTCGGAGCGGGGGCCCTCATCGGTGTCGACCACCGTTGGTTCCTTCTTTCCGGGAACTTCGACCGGGACGATCTCATCGGCGAACGCGCCCGACGCTATGGCCGCCAGGGCGCGCTGGTGGGACCGCAGGGCGAAGGCGTCCTGCGCCTCCCGGCTGACACCGTGCTTGGCCGCCACCCGCTCGGCGTGGATGCCCATGTGGACGTCGCACGCGCTGCACCACAGCCCGTCGTACAGCGTCGCGTCCACCAGCTCCTGGTTGCCGAGTCGATACCCTGCCCGTGCGCCCGGCAGCAGATACGGCCCCAGGTTCATGTTCTCCATGCCGCCGGCGACGATCAGGTTCGCGTCTCCGGCCCGGATTGCAGCGGCGCCAAGCATCACCGCCTTCAGGCCGGAGCCACACACCTTGTTGATCGTCGTGGCGCTGACGGAGTCCGGCAGGCCGGCCTTGCGCGCCGCCTGGCGGGCCGGGGCCTGGCCGGCGCCGGCCTGGATGACCTGGCCCATGAAGACCTCGTCGACCCGGTCGCCCGCGATGCCCGCGCGCTCGACCGCGGCCCGGATGGCGACCGCACCAAGTTCCGTGGCGGGGATCGTCGAGAGACCGCCGCCGAACTTGCCGATCGGGGTGCGAGCGGCGGACAGGATGTACACGTCCGACGACATCGGCTTCATGCTAGCCCGAAAGCCATTCCCAGGGTCGAATCGGCTCAGGCCGGGGTGCCCTCGTCCTCGAACAGCCGATCGATCTGGGTCGGCCAGTTCTCCTCGACCACCCGCAGCTTGGTCTTCAGGGTCGGGGTCAGCTCCCCGTTCTCCTCGGACAGGGCGCGGGGCAGCAGCGCGACGCGCCGGGGGCGCTCAAAGACGGCGAAATCCTCGAGCAGGTCCCGCACGTCTCCCTCGATGAGTTGGCGGACGGCCTTCTCCGCGACCAGCTTCTCGGGCGGCATGCCGCCCAACCCATTGGCCTCGGCCCACGGACCCAGCTCGTCGAAGTTGGGCGCGATGAGAGCCCCGGTGTAGGGCTGACGGTCTCCCAGGATGACCGCCTGGGCGATGTACTTGCTGGCTGAGAGTGCCGCCTCCATGGGACCCGGCGACACGTTCTTGCCGTTGGCCAGGACGATGATGTTCTTGAGCCGATCGGTGATCGTGATGCGCCCGATCGCATCCAGCTCTCCGATGTCGCCGGTGTGGAACCATCCATCGGGATCGATGGCCTTGGCCGTCTCCTCGGGCTGGTTGAGATACCCGACCATGATCTGCGGTCCGCGGACCTGGATCTCCCCGGTCTCCAGGTCGATCCGGACCTCGGTCGCCGGCGATGGGCGGCCGACGGTCCCGAACACGAAGTCGCCCGGGCGGTTGATGCTGACCAGCGGGCTGGTCTCAGACAGGCCATACCCCTCGAGGATGAGGATGCCGAGCGAGTAGAAGAACTCGCCGACCTCGCGCGACAGCGGCGCGGAGCCGGACACGAAGTAGCGGACTCGGCCACCGGTCCGAGCCTTGACCTTGTGATAGACGAGGCGGTCGGCGATGGCGTGCTGGATCTTCAGCCCCAACCCATCGGCCTTGCCGGCCAGGTGGTTCAGGTACCGCTTGCGCCCGACACCGATCCCCCAGTGGAAGATGCGACGCCGCAGCGGCGGCGAGGCCTCGACCGAAGCCAGGACCCGACCGTAGACCCGCTCGTAGAAGCGCGGGACGGCAGCCATCACGGTGGGCCGGACCTCGACCATGTTGTCGGCCAGGCGCTCGATGAGCGGTTCCGCGTATGCGACGGTGGACCCGTGGGCCAGGGGAATGATCTCCCCGGTCAGTCGCTCGAAGATGTGGGACAGCGGTAGCCAGGACAGGAACAGGTCGGTCTCGTAGAAGTCGACGATCTGGACCGCGGCCTCGTAGTTGTACAGGACGCCGGCATGGGTGAGCATCGCCCCCTTCGGGTTGGCGGTCGTCCCCGAGGTGTGAATGATCGTCATCAGGTGCTCGCGCGGGATGGCCCGCCAGCCCGCCTCCCAGGCCTCCCGCTGGGCCACATCCGCCTTGTGCGTGGCCAAATCCTCGAGGGTCAGCGTCCCCGCAGGAAACTTGCCGGCTGAATCGAAGGTCACGATGTTGCGCAGGGTCGGGCACTGGGCACGGATGGATTCGATCTTGTTGGCGAGCTGGGCATTCTCGACGAAGATCAGGCTGGCCCCCACGTTGTTGATGATGAATGCCGCCTGCCCAGGCTCGGTCTGGGGATAGATCGGGCAGGTGACCGCACCGAGAGCCAGGCCCGCCACATCCGCGACCAGCCACTCGGGGCGGGTGCGGGACATGATGCAAATGGTGGCGCCGTCGGCGATGCCCAGGCCCTGGAGGCCCACCGAGACCCGCGTCACCCAGTCCCAGAACTCGGCGTAGGTCCGGCTCACCCAGCCGCCGTCCTTCGGCAGCTTCCAGCGCAGGGCCTCCTTGTCGGGCAGGCGCTCAACCGACCGATAGATGAGGTCCACCACGTTGCGGGCCTTCTGGTCGTCGGGCATCAGCAGCGGCTCGACTTCGTTCCACATGCGTCGCCCAGCCACCGCGGGGGGCTCGGGCGCCACGGGCGCAGCGGGTACCGCAGTCGTCATCGATGTCTCCTCTCCTCCGGGGTCAGGCGATCTTATGTCCCTGCTCGTCGTACCGATAGAAGCCACGGCCCGATTTTCGGCCCAGGTGTCCGGCCGCCACCATCTGGCGCAGCAGCGGGGCGGCCCGGAACTTCGGGTCGCCGAAGCCGCGATACAGGACATCGAGGATGCTCAGCATCACGTCGTTGCCGACAAAGTCAGACAGCTCGAGTGGGCCGATCGGATGGTTCAGCCCCAAGCGCGCTCCGTTGTCGATTGCCTCGGCCGTGCCCGTCCCGTCCATGAGGGCGAAGACCGCCTCGTTGATGAACGGGGCCAGCATGCGGTTGACGATGAAGCCCGGGTAGTCGTGGCTCTCGATGACGGTCTTGCCGAGCTGGCCGGCGAACTCGTGGCAGGCGGCGGCGGTCGCGTCTGCGGTCTCCAGGCCGCGGATGATCTCGATCAGGCCCATGACCGGGACCGGCGAGAAGAAGTGGAGACCGATGAACCGATCCGGCCGATCGGTGGCGGTGGCCAGGGCGGTGATGCTGATGGACGAGGTGTTGGTGGCAAAGATCGCGCCCGCGTCGGCGACGTCGGTGATGGCGGCCCAGCTCTCGCGCTTGAGGGCCTCGTCCTCGAACACCGCCTCGATGACGAGGTCGTGGCCGCCGGCTCCTTCGACACCCACCCCGGTCTCCACGCGGCCCAGGACCGCGTCCGCGGCCGCCGGTTCGAGCTTGCCCTTCTCGACCTGGCGAGCCAGATTGCCGGCGATCTGCTGCCGCCCCTTGGCCGCCAGGTCCTCCGTCCGGTCGGCGAGGGTGACGGCCTTGCCGGCCGCGGCACTGACCTGGGCGATGCCGTGGCCCATCAAGCCAGCGCCGAGGACGTAGACCCGGTCCAGGCTCATGGCGCGAAAGCCTAGCAGCCGCCGTCAGCCGAGCAGACGGTCGGCGGCACTGAACGGATCCTCGCGTCGCTCGGCCACGGCCGTCACGGCCGCTGCCCAGTCCGCTGAGCGAGCCGCTCGCTCGTACGCGCGGGCGGCCACCGCCCGGCGCAGCAGCTCCCCGGCGCGGGTGCGGACCTGCTCGGGCGTGCGGCCCGCGCGATGGGCTTCGATCGCCTCGCGCAGCGGCTCGACGCCGTCGCCGGCGATTGCGATGGAGACGAGCACCGGCGGCGCCGGGCGCGACACGCGGCCGCCCGCGGTGGAAAGCATGGCCCGTAGTTGCCGGGCGGCTCGGTCGGCGCCGGGCCGATCCCCCTTGTTGACCACGATCACGTCGGCGATTTCCAGCAGCCCGGCCTTGATGGCCTGCACCTCGTCGCCCATCTCGGGAACCTCGACCACGACCGTCGTCTCGGCAAGAGTCGCGATCTCGACCTCGGACTGCCCGGCGCCCACGGTCTCGATGACCACCGGGTCGTAGCCGGCCGCATCCAGGGCGGCAGCCGCCAGCCAGGTCGTGGCCGCCAGCCCGCCCAGCGCGCCCCGTGAGGCCATCGAACGCACGAACACGCCGTCATCGGCGACGTGGTCCATCATCCGGATCCGGTCACCCATGATCGCGCCGCCGGTCATTGGGGAGCTGGGATCCACGGCGATGACGCCCACCCGCCGGCCGCGGCTCCGCCAGGCCGCGATCAGGGCATTGACGAGGGTCGACTTGCCGCTCCCCGGAGGGCCGGTGATCCCGACCAGGTGCGCGTCGCGTCCGGCGGCGATGAGGGCTCCCAGCTCGGACGGCGGCAGCGCCCCGTCCTCGAGATCGGTCAGCAGCCGGGCCAGCGCCCGGCGGTCGCCGGCCTGGGCGTCGCGCAGCCGCTCCGCCAGCTCAGGCACGCCGACGGGCGTGCTCCCGGAAGTAGGCCGCCACTTGGCCGATGGTCGTCCCCGGGCCGAAAACCTCCGCCACTCCGGCCGCCTTGAGCTTGGCGACATCGGCGTCGGGGATGATCCCGCCGGCCGCCACCAGCACGTCGTCAAGTCCCTTCCCTCGGACGAGCTCCACGATCCGCGGCAGCAGGGTCATATGGGCACCGGACAGAATGGACAGGCCGACCACGTCGACGTCCTCCTGCTCGGCGGCATCGGCCACCATCTCTGGGGTCTGGCGCAGGCCGGTGTAGATGACCTCGAACCCCTCGTCGCGTAGGCCCCGCGCCAGCACCTTGGCTCCCCGATCGTGACCGTCCAGGCCGGGCTTGGCGAGCAGGACGCGGATCGGGCGGGCGGACGCGTCGGCGGTCATCGGCCCGGCGATTCTAGTCCGGTCGCATCGGCCGGCACGAGCCCGTCGATCGTGGCCGCCATGTCGACGTCACGCCCGGTCAAGCCCCCGGCGGCCTTAGTGGTGAGTCGAAACGTGACCCGTCGCCAGCGGATGTCGATATCGGGATGGTGATCGGCCGCCTCGGCGGCATCGGCCACTGCGTTGACGAGGGCCATCGCGTCCCGGAAGGATGGGCAACGGACCGTCCGGACCAGGGTCTCTCCCTCGCGCTCCCATTCAGGCAGGGCCCGGATTGCGTCGTCGATCTCGTCGGAGGACAGCAGCGGGGCGTACGGCATCGGTTCGGCGGTCGGCCTACCGCTCGGACGAGCGACCGATGAAGGTCAAGAACTCGGCCCGGGTCTTGGGGTCGCTGCGGAATGTGCCGAGCATGGCGGAGGTGACCATGGTCGCCCCGGGCCGGCGCACCCCACGCATGGCGATGCACAGGTGGGTCGTCTCGAGCACGACCCCCACCCCCTTGGGTTCCAGGCGGGTCATCAGGAAATCGGCGATCTGCTGGGTCATCCGCTCCTGGATCTGGAGTCGGTGGGCGAACAGGTCGACCACACGCGGGATCTTCGACAGACCGATGACCGTGCCCCGCGGCAGGTATCCGACGTGGGCGCGACCAAAGAACGGGATTAGGTGGTGTTCGCACAGGGAGTACAGCTCGATGTCGCGGACGACAACCATCTCGTCGTAGTCGACGTCGAAGGCGGCCCCTTGCAGGAGCGTCTCGGGGTCAGTCCGATACCCTGCGGTCAGCTGCTCCAGGGTGCGCCGCACCCGACCCGGCGTGCCGCGCAGACCGTCGCGGTCGGGGTCCTCGCCGATCTCGGCCAGGAGGGTCCGCACCGCCGCCTCGAGTGGAGATGTCGGCGCATCGGGGTCCATGGGCCGATCCTAGCAGCCGATCATGGAGAACCGGCCGGGCTGGCCCGCTCTTGGGGGCCGCGTTATCGTCAGGTCGTGATCATTGGATGAGCGCCCTGCGCGCGACCTTCGCCGCCGGCGCGGTCGGGATCGGCCTCCTGGCGGGCTGGATCTGGCCGTCGCTGGCAATCCTCACGGTGTGGCCGTTCCTGTTGGTCGTCCCCGGCTGGGCGCTGGTGGCCTGGGGATGCCGCAGCGGAGCCCGGATCTCCGCCACTGGCCGGCTGGGGTTGGCGGTCGTTCTCTCGGTGGCGGTCTCCGCCCACCTGAGCTGGTGGCTGGCCATCCTCCTCGGCGGTTACGGGCGGGAGGTCGTCTTTGCCGCGGCTGCGATCCTCGCCGTTCCGGTGCCGCTCGCGGCATGGCGCGCCACGACAGGTCCGCGGTCCTGGCCGGCCGCCGCGGTCTCGCGAGTCCGGCGGGTCGCGGCCCGGCACGCGGGCGGCCTGCTGCTCGGCTGCGGTACCACGGTCTGGGTGGGCGCAGTCCTGGCCAGCGGCATCTGGCAGGTCTATCCAGGCGGTGTCAGCGTCGGAGGGTCGAACTGGAGTGACCTCGGTGTCCACCTCTCGATCGCGCAATCGGTGAACGCCGGGAACTTCCCTCCGCAGGTCCCGTTCTT
Source organism: Chloroflexota bacterium (assembly GCA_038040195.1). Lineage (NCBI taxonomy): Bacteria > Bacillati > Chloroflexota > Chloroflexota bacterium. Next base: position 20,044 of record JBBPIR010000008.1, read on the forward strand.
CGCCGGCGAACCGCTCATCTACCACTGGTTCGCCGACTTCCATGCCGCGCTGCTGGCCGAAGCGGCGGGACTCTTCGCGGTCCCGGCGTTCGTGGTCCAGTCCGCGCTGCTGGCGGGATCGCTGGCCCTGGTCGTGCATGGACTGGCGCTGGCGATCGTCCGTGACTGGTCCGCTCGCCGTACCGCGTTTTTGGCCGTGCTCCTGATGGTGCTCGGCGGGGGGCTGGGTTGGATGCGGCTGTTCGGTGACCTGGCCAACGGCCAGGGGGCTCCGTGGGATCTGCTCATGACCAACACCTATGACAACCAGTGGCTGACCGAGTGGCCGTACTTCTCGATCCCATCGGTCATGACCACCGGCCTTCTCGTTCACAGGGCTACGACCGCCGGCCTGCCCCTCCTGGTGGGGGCCGTCGTGCTCATGGTGGCCGGGCTGCCCGCCATGCGGCGCCGTAAACTCGGCTTCGCGGATCACCCGCGCCTCACCTTCCTGTCCGGGTTGGGCGGCGCGCTGCTGGCGCCGTACCACTTCTTCTTGTTCCCGGTCCTGCCCCTGCTCGTCCTCATCTGGGTGCTCGTCGGCGGGCGCCTCTTCGACCGCTCCGCCCCCCGTCACGTCCTCCTCTTCGCGGCCCCGTACGTGGCGGCGCTTCCGTTCGCGGCGGCCGCCTTTGGCCAGGCCACCGGTTCCGGATGGCTTCGGCTCGTGGCGGTCTGGCCGATGACGCCGGTGGCCGATGGGCCGGGCGCGGTCGTCTTCTTCTATGTCACCAACCTAGGCGTCCCGTTCGCACTGGCCTTACTGGCGCTCGCCCTGCGGCAGACCCCCGCCCGCGCTTTCCTGGCGTTATGGGTCGCGATCCTGTTCCTCATCCCGAACGTGGTGCAGGTGAGCTTCGTCTCGTTCGACATGAACAAATACTTCCAAGCCATGTGGATCGCGGTGGCGATCCTGGCCGGCTGGCTCCTCGCCCGCGCCGGCCGACTGGTCGTTGTGGGAGCGCTGGCCTTGAGTCTCGTCTCCCCCGTGCTGGCATCGGTCCACACCGCGTTCTCGCAGAACTTCCTGCTGACCACCGACCAGCTTGCGGCGGCTACGTGGATCGGCGCTCACACGCCCGAGCGGGCGGTCTTCGTGACCGATGACTGGATCATCGCGCCGACCGATCCAGCGGGACGGTTGCGGCTCACCAGCTATGGGCCGTATATCGCCAACCTGGGCTACGACCCGTACCCGCGCGAGGCGGCAGTTCATGCCATCCGATGCGGGGGGGACGCCAACGCCTCGGCGACCTTGATGCGCCAGTTCGGCGCCGATTACGTCATTCCCGAAGATGGGCCTACGTGCAGGGCGCCCGTGGGCTTTGCCGCCAGCGACCTCTTCGACGAGGTCTACGCCAATTCGACAGTCAGGATCTTCCGCCTTCTGCCGCCGTAAGCTTCCGGGCGCGGGCTCGCCTCCGTCGGGGTAGCCACACCCATCCCACGCCGAGGCCCAGACCAACCAGCCCAATGGCCATACCCAGCTGAACGTCCCACAGGGTGAGCTCGGCAACCAGGCGGTGGCGCCCGGCGGGCACCACGACGAGCTGACCACCCAGGGCTTCATACACCGGCGTGTCACGCCCATCGATGGTCATTCGCCAACCCGGCCACCAGGCGCGGTCGAACCACACCCATCCTGGTGCGGGCGCCTCCACCAGCGCCTCGTGGCGCAACATCGAGTCCATCACCGTCTGGACCGGGACGGCGGCGGCAACAGCGGCGGCCGCGTCGATGTCGGCCCGCAGAGAACCATCGCTTAAGAACTCCGGTCGGACCGCCGCTCCGGGGAGCCAGTACGGCGGCGTCGTGGTGCCGGGAACACTGCACAGGTACGCATCGCCGTCGTTGGCGTGAGCAAGGATCCAGCCGGGACACGACCGACCGAACGTCACAGTCACATCGATGCCGACGGCACGCCGGAGCGTTCCGCCTGGATCATTCGATCGCAGCCGCTGGGTGAGCTCCTCTACCGCGGCAAAGTTGAGCGAGGTGAACATCCCGATGTCCGGCACGCCGGCGGCCGCCAGCTGGTCGGGCATGCCCGGGTACCAGCCCGGCGCATCGATAGTCAGCACCCGATGGGGCTGCTCGGCCTGGAGCCTCTTCACGTAGTCCGACCAGGCATGCGAGAACTCGCCAAGCGGCCGCAGCGGATTGACGACGGGAGACAACAGGGCAAGGGGAAGGACCGCCAGGAACACCGCCGCAGCCACGATGCGACGCGATCGGGGGCGACTGATGACCACCGCGGCGCCGAGGCCGAGCGCGAGCTCGAAGTACAGTGGCCAGGGGCTGGTCAAGGCCAGCTGAGCCAAGCGCCGGGCCTCGTCGGCTTCCCTCGGGTCCATCGTCCACGAGGACATGACTATGAGCTGGTTGAACACGTCGCCGAAGGCGAACGCCAGGATCGTGGCGAGGAAATAGGCCACCACGGGGATGGCGACGGCCGCCAATCCCCAGACCGATCCCCAGCGACTGCGCCCCAGGCGCGATATCCCAATCGCGGCCAGGACTCCGATCGCGACCGACACGACCATGTATGACCGAACCGGCGAGCGGAGCCCGTTCAGCACCGGCAGCTCCTCCCAAAGGGAGGGTTGAAACGCGGCGACGATGGGGATGGCGAGCATGACCCCCGACAGCAGCAACCATCGTCTGGCGCGTCGAGTAGAAGCGCCTATTCCGGCCAGGGCCAGCACCGGGAGGCCGACGTAGAAGCCGGCATTCAGCAGGGTGAAGTGGCCATCGGGGTACCACGAGGTCGCGTAATCCCACTCCCCGCCGGACGCGCGCAGGAACGCGTTCACGAAGCCGAGGCCGAGGACGTCGAACGGGGTCGTCGCATTCCCGAACAGCTCGTTGGGTTGCATGCCGCCGGCCCGGTTGGAAAGACCGACCAGGATTGCGGTCGGGATCAGCTGCACGGCGCCCACCGCCACGCCCAACGCCCCAAAACCGATCGCGCGGCCGAGGGATGGTGCCCACGGCCGGCGGAGCAGGAGCAGCAAGGCCGCCAGTCCGGTCAACAGCCAGGTTTGCGGATGCCCCGCCAGCGCCTGGATGCCCCACAGCACGCCGGCCAACACAACTTCGCCACGCCGCGGTGCCGCCCGACCCGCCAGAGGCAGCAAGACCCAGGGCATCCAGCCGTAGGCCGCCACGAGGTTCCACCACTCGAGCTTGGTCACGATCGCGCCGCACAGAACGACGATGAGTGCCGCGAGCACGGCACCAGGCCGCGAGCCGGCCACCCGCAGGGCGAGGAGTCCGGCACCGGTGCCCGCCAGGGTCAGGTGCACGAGCCGAGTCAGGTCGAGGGCGACGAGTGGGTCGAATCGAAAGATCACCCAGTTGGGTGGATAGAACGCGCCGATCTGTCCTTCGGCGTACAGCGGGAACCCGAGGCCGAGTTGCTCTTCCCACAGCGGTAGATCTCCTGACTCGAGCGCGTCGTGGAAGAAAGCCGCCAGCGGGTAGTGGATCTTCGGCATGTCGAGGTTCCAGAGCCACCCCTCGGCCCCGAAGCTGATGCGAGCCGCGAGGACCGCCCCTGCCGCGCTGACCATGACCAGCGCCAGCAGGATCAAGGGAGCCCCACGAGCTCCCGCGACACGTTCGGTCAGGGCGTCCATCTGGCGTGCAAGCAACTGAGCCAAATCATGCCCCGTATCATGGCCGGGGTGAACCCCTCGCCCAGCGACCGCGTGTCCGGAGCCACTCCGGTCGCCACTGGCTCGGTCGTCGCGTTCGAGCACGTCACGAAGCGCTACGGGAACGGCCCGCCTGCGGTGACCGACCTCTCGCTCGAGATCCGCGCCGGGGAGATCTGCGTGCTGGTCGGCCCGTCGGGGTGCGGCAAGACGACGACCATGAAGATGGTCAACCGCCTGGTCGAGCCGACCTCGGGTCGGGTCACGATTGATGGGGCTGATGTCGCGTCCCTGCCGTCGGTCGACCTGCGCCGACGGATCGGCTATGTCATCCAGCAGGTGGGGCTCTTCCCTCATCTGACGGTCGCCGAGAACGTGGCCGTCGTCCCGCGCCTGCTGGGTTGGAGCGAGGCCCGAATCACGGAACGGGTGGAAGAGTTGCTGGAACTGGTCGGGCTCGATCCGGGCGCCTATCGGTCCCGCTATCCAGCGGTCCTGTCCGGCGGCGAGCGCCAGCGGGTGGGAGTGGCCCGGGCGATGGCCGCCGACCCCAGCGTCCTGCTCATGGACGAGCCGTTCGGCGCGGTGGATCCAATCCGCCGCGAGCGGCTCCAGAACGAGTTCCTCCGTCTGCAGGCGCGGCTGCGCAAGACGATCGTGTTTGTCACCCACGACGTGGACGAGGCGATCAAGATGGCTGACCGGATCGCGATCCTCCAGGTCGGAGGCGTGCTGGCCCAGTACGACAGCCCCGATCGCCTGCTGGCCGCCCCGGCCAGTCCGTTCGTCGAGCACTTCGTGGGCGCTGACCGCGGACTGAAGCGCCTGTCCCTGGCTCGCGTCCGCGATCTCCCGCTCGAATCGCCGGTTACGGTCGCCGTCGGCGAGTCCTTCGCCGCGGCTCGCCGGCAACTGCCGGATGGGACCACGTGGGCCCTGGTCACCGACGCCCGACAGCGGCCGCTGGGCTGGATCGCGGCCCACGACCTTGCCGGCGACGGCATGGTCGACGCGGCCATGGCCGTCCCCGGATCCACACTCCTCCAACCCGAGTCGACCCTGCGCGACGCGTTGTCGGCCATGCTGGTCTCCTCGGTCCAGTTGGGCGTGGTGGTGGACGAGCACGACGCGGTGCTGGGGGTCATCAGCGTGGCCGCCATTTCACGGACCCTGCAGGACAGCGCCGGGAGCCCGCCGCCATGACAGAGGAGGCGCCCTTCTTCCGCCTGGACTGGGTCCTCGACAACCTGGACATGCTGGCCCAGCGCACCGGGGAGCACGTGGTGCTGACCCTCATCGGTGTCGGGTTTGGCGTCCTCATCGCGTTTCCCGTGACCCTGCTCATCCATCGCCGCCGGCGGCTCATCGGCCCGGTCGTTGGCTTCGCCGGCATCCTGTACGCCATCCCCAGTCTCGCCCTGTTCGGCCTCCTGATCCCGGTCACCGGCATCGGGCTCGTCACGGCCGAGATCGCGCTCGTCAGCTACACGCTGCTGATCCTCATCCGCAACGGGCTGGCCGGACTCGACGGCGTCGCGCCCGAGATCGTGGAGGCGGCGACGGGGATGGGTCATACCCGCATCCAGCAGCTGTGGCGTGTCCAGCTTCCATTGGCCACCCCGGTCATCATCGCGGGCATCCGGATCGCGACCGTGACCACCATCGGGCTGGTGGCCGTGACCGCCCTCATCGGCCAGGGCGGACTGGGATTTGTGATCATCACCATCGGCATCAATCGCTTCTTCCCAACCGCCATCCTGGTGGGCGTCGGCCTGTCCGTCGTGCTGGCCGTGCTTGCCGATCGCGGCCTGGTGCTCGCTGAACGGGCTCTGACGCCCTGGGCGCGCGCCGGATCCGGGGAGGGCTGACGGGATGGACTTCCTCGCCGAAGTGGCCGCCTGGTTCACCGACCCGGCCAGCTGGTCTGGCCGCGACGCCATCCCGGCCCGGGTTGGCGAGCACCTGGCCCTGTCGGGCGTCTCCCTCCTGGCGGGGCTGGCCATCGCCCTGCCCTTGGGACTGTTTATCGGCCACACCCGGCGCTGGGCCGGGGCCGTGGTCGCCATCGCCAACGTGGGGCGGGCGGTCCCATCGGTGGGGATCCTCGGTCTCGCCCTGCCGCTCACCCTTCAGCTGGGCTGGGGCATCGGGGTGCCTCCCACGCTCCTGGCGCTGACGGTGCTGGCGATCCCGCCCATCGTCCTGAACGCCTACGTGGGCATCCGCGACGTCGAACCGGACCTGGTCGAGGCGGCCCGTGGAATGGGGATGCGCGAGTCCCAGGTCCTGCGTCGAGTGGAGCTGCCCATCGCGCTGCCGGTCATCCTGGCCGGGGTCCGGACCGCGTCGATCCAGGTCATCGCCACCGCCACCCTGGGGGCCATCCTGTCCACCGGCGGCCTGGGCCGCTACATCGTCGACGGCTTCGCCCGCCAGGATTACCCCCGCATGTTCGGCGGCGCCCTGCTGGTCATGACCCTGGCCTTGACCAGCGAGGTGCTGTTCGCGCTTGCCCAGCGCTCCGCCGTGTCACCGGGCTTGCGGGGCGCCTCCGCCCGCCTTCCCGAGACGGGAGCCGGCCTCGCCCAATAACCGCCGTCCGGCGAACGGTGGTAACTGCTAGACTCCGCGGGCGGGCACGCGCTGGGCGAGCCCGGGTCGGCGCGAACCGATCGAGAACCACAGAGGAGGACCCAATGCGGAAGATCCGCATGCTCGCCGTCGGGGCGACTGCGCTGGCGCTGCTGCTCAGTGCCTGCCAGCCGGGTGACGGCAGCAGCCCAAGCACGAGTTCCGGCGCACCTTCGACACCCGCGGAACTCCCCACCGTCATCGTCGGCTCGGCCGACTTCGACGAGTCGGCCATCGTGGCCGAGATCTACGCCCAGGCCCTGGAGGCCGCGGGATTCCCCGTCGATCGCCACCTGTTCTTCGGGACCCGGGAGACGACCCTGCCGGCCCTGGAGAGTGGCGAGCTGAACCTCATGCCGGAGTACATCGGTTCCCTGACTGCGGCGCTCGGGGCGACCGCGGACGCCGACCCCGCGGTCACGTTTTCCAACCTGGATGCCGCTCTGGCGGACCGCGGCCTGGCAGCCTTCAACTTCTCGCTCGGGCAGGATTACGACGGGTTTGCGGTGACCGCCGAGACGGCCCAGGAGTTCGACCTGGAGACGATGAGCGACATCGCGCCGATCGCCGACCAGTTCACCTGGGGCGTGCCCTCCGAGTGTGCTGGCCGAGACCTGTGCGAGATCGGCTTGCGAGACGTGTACGGCATCGACATCAACACCATCCCCCGGGTCGAAAACCTGGGAGCCTGCAGCGCGGCCATGGCCGAGGCGCTCAACGCAAATGCGATCCAGGTCGCGCGGGTGTGCACCACGCAGGCGGCGATCGCGCAGTACAACTTCGCTGTCCTGGTGGACGACCTGGGCTTGAACCCGGCTCAAAACCTGGCCCCCGTGGTGACGGAAGAGCTGGCGGCCGCCGGGGGTGACCTGCTGGAGTCCACCTTGAACGCCATCTCGGCGGAATTGACCACCGACGAGCTGAGCGAGCTCAATCTCCTGGTCAGCGTCGAGCTCCAGGACCTGGCGGAGGTGGCCCAGGCCTGGTTGGAGGACCGCGGGCTGATCTGACGGCTGCGCTCAGAGCAACCCCAGACCGATGGTGGCCGGCCGCGAGGCCGGCCACCTTTATGCTTGTAACGATGGATCAGCGATGGGTCGCCGATGAACGAGCGCCTCGATCTCGCTGACTGGAGACGGCGGGTATCGGCCCTGTACGCCGAGCTGCGCGCCGACGCGGATCCAGGCCCGGATAACCTGGAGGTATTCCGCGGCGTGAAGGACGAGCTGTTCCGCAACCATCCCCAATCACCGATCCCCGCGGCCGAGCGCCCGGCTTTCAGCGGGCTCGCCTACTGGCCGCACGACCCGGCGCTCCGGCTGACGGTTACCCTGGAGCCCGATCCGGAGGCGCCGCCACTCGACCTGCCGGTGTCCACCGGCAACCCGTTCGCATTTAGCCGGATCGGGTGGGTGCCCTTCGAAGTGACCGGGTCGGTCCAGCGCCTGGGGGTCTACTGGCTGGCGGGATACGGGGGCGGCATCTTCATCCCATTCCGCGACGCGACCAGCGGGACGGACACGTACGGCGGCGGCCGCTACCTGTGGGACTCGGTCAAGGGCGCCGACCTCGGGTCAGAAGGGGATCGGCTGGTGCTGGACTTCAATTACGCGTACCACCCTTCGTGCACGTACGACCCCCGGTGGAGCTGCCCGCTGGCGCCGCGCGACAACTGGCTCGCCGTGGCCATCCAGGCCGGTGAGCGGCTCGACACCCGCTTGGACGACCGTCTGCCATGAGCCAGGCGCCGGGCGAGCTTCCCGCCTTCGGCACGCCTGGGCGGTGCCTGAAATGCGGACGCCCGATTGACCTCCAGCAGACGATGTGCGACGTCTGCAACCGCGCCGGCATGACGGCGCCGGCCGCGACCCAGATGCACGGTACGGTGGCGGTGGCGGTCGTGGGCTCGGTCGTCGCCATGGGCGTCGTGGCCTCGATCCTGGTTGGTGGGGTCGGGCCGTTCACCAGTGACGTGCTGGCGGTGGGGCCTGTGGCCGAGGCATCGGTCGTGGTGACGCTGCAGGTCAACAACCAGGGATCGCGGGCGGGGCGCGCTCGGTGTGAGCTGACCGCCGTGAACGGAGCCGGCAGCCCCGTGGCGCGGACGGTGGCCCTGTCGCCGCAGGTGCCGGCCGGTGGCTCCGTTCCCTTCGACGCCCAGATCCCGGGTTTGACCGCCAACCCGTCCCGGGTCATGGTGCGATGCCAATGATGGTCCGCGTTCTCGTCATCGTCCTTGGCGGCATCGTGGTTGCGGGGCTCGTGGTGTCCCAGCTCATCGGCACCAACACGTCACCGTTCCCCGACCCGGTGTTCGACCAGGCGGTGTACGACGAAGCGGGGGTGCTGGACGCCGGGGCGGAGGCGGCCCTGGAAGAGCGGATCGATGCCCTCGAGGCGCGGAGCGGAGCGGAGGCCGCCATCTACCTCCAGGTCGACCCGAGCCAGGACTTCGAGACCAATCTCGCCTTGGCTGAGGGCCTGATGAACGAGTGGGGCGTCGGCCGCGCCGGATACGACGATGGATTCGTGATCCTGGTGAGCTTCGAAGAGGACCTGGTCCACGGGGTGATCAGCACCTACGCCGGAAGCGGCTTCAAGGCCGCGTACCTGTCGGTCGATGACCAGGAGCGGCTCATCAATCAGGACATGGCGCCCGACTTTCGCGCGGGGCAGGTGGGGGCCGGCCTGATGGCTGCCCTGGACGTGGTTGACGCCGCCGTGACGCCTGCGGCCACCGAGCGGCTGCAGACGTACCGCCAGGTCAATGCCCTCATCGGCATCCCGGGCGGGATCCTGGCCTTGGTCCTGACCGGCGGGACGGCGTTGGTCGCCTGGCGCCGTCACGGGGATGATCCGGAGCTCGTCGATTCGCCGTCGGTGCTGATGGCCGGGCCGCCCGCCGAAATGACTCCGCCGCTGGCGACGGTCCTCCGTGAGGGGCGGGCCGGATCGAACGCCCTGCGCACACTCCTCGTGGAGCTCGCTGGCGGCGGCCTCATCCGGTTCCGGAACCTGGATCGAGCCAAGGAGGTCAAGTCCACCGACAATCCGGATCCCCTGACCGATCCAGCCCTGGACGTGCTGGACCCGCCAGTCGACCGGCCACCGCCGTCGGGCCCACTGGGTGAGGCCTACCGCGAGCTTGTGGTCCGCGGCGGGTCCGAGCGGTCACTGCGCCGGGAAGCGCTGTGGGGGGTCAACCAGGCGCTCGATCCCATGAAGCGTCAGCTCGAGCAGGAGGCGGTCCGCCTGGGGTGGCTGACCCGCCTCCCGACCCCGGAAATCACCCGCTGGGTGTTCATCGGGGTCGTTGAGGCCGCCGTCGGCGTCGGAGCCATCTTCCTGGGCAACACGATCCCGATGAGCGGGCTGACCCTGGTTGGAGGCGCGCTCGTCGCCGGAGGATTGGTGACGGGGGCCTTCGGCACTCAGATGTCCAAGCGAACGCCGAACGGAGCGTACGTGGAGGCCATGCTGAAGGCTTACCGCCGCACTCTCGAGAAGACCCTGGAGCAGGCGAGGTCCATGGCCGAGGTGGTGCAGGATCCGACTGTGCGGGTGCTGGCCGACACGCCCGACAAGGCCGTGGTGTGGGGCGTGGCACTCGGATTGCACCAGGAGGTGGGCGAGGTCCTGGCCCGTGAGATGGCCGACCCACAGACCCGGGCCATGAGCCAGTCCTCGGGCGCCTATTACCCGATGTGGTTGGGCTCGTCTACCGCGTCGGGCGCCGGCGATGGCGGCGGAGGCCTCTTCTCGGGGTCGGGCATCCCCGACATCGGAGGCATGTTGGGGACCGTGGGCAGCATCGGGTCCGCCCCGTCGTCGTCCAGCGGCGGAGGCTTCGGTGGCGGCGGAGGCGGCGGAGGCGGGGGCGCCAGCGGCGGCTTCTAGGCGCGCATTACAAACTGAGTGGCGCGTTTTTCAAACTTTGGGTATCGTGGTCGCATGACATATGACCGCGACCGCCGCCCCCGGCGGCCAGACGACCGTCGGCCGGGCCCCGACCGCTATCGGCCCACTGACCGGCCAGGCCCGCGCCGCGGACGGCCTCCCTTCCAGTCCGGGCCGCGCCCGCCATTCGACTCCGGACCCCGACCCCCGCGACCCGGCGGCCCCGACGAGGGAGCGATGTCGATTCGCCTCGACCCGCGGCACCTGGGCACCCTGCGAGCCCTCGCCTCGGAGGCCGGGGTGCGCCCCGGGGAGCTGGTGACGCTGTGGGTCACCGAGCGGCTCGACGCCGAGCGCCGCGGGGCTCCGTCACCCATCGACGTCGGGCCGGTGCTCGAGTCGTTGAACGATCGAATCGAAGCATTGGCCCGGCGCGTCGACGGGCTGGCGTCCCGCGACGCCACTCCGGCCGCCAGTGGCACAACGAGCGCCGCGGCCACGGCCGATCCGGTGATGGCTGAACCGGCGCCGCCCCGGCGGCGCGGCCGCCCGCCGAAGTCCGCATCCACCCCGTCCGCGACGAGGAAGGTCAAGCGCGCCCGGGGCAAGAACCCGGCGGTCCCGTTGCACGAGGAGATCGCGGCCGTTCTGGCCGAGCGCGGACCGCTGAGTGCGGGCGAGCTGGCGGAGGCTGTGATCGCCCGCGGCATCTACGCACCGCCTCGCAGCGGCAAGCCGTTGGACGCGACCGCGGTCAGCGTCCGAGTCTCGAACCCCCGCTATCGGAGCCGATTCACGCGCGGCGAGGGAAAGATCGGCCTCGCCGGCTAGTCCTCCAGGACGAACGTCACCAGGATATTGACCTGGAACTCCAGTTCCCCATCCGCGCCGACGCTGACCCTCATTTCTTTGATCCACGCGCTTTTGACACCCCGCAGGGTGCGCCGCGCGCGGGCGATGCCCTGCCGCACCGCGTCCTCGAAGCTTTCATTCGAGGTGCAGCTGAGCTCGGTAACCCTGGCAACCGACATTGGTCAATCCTCCTGCACAGACACTGGCGCCTGGTCTTGGCCGACCCGAGTCTAGCCCGACCCGGGCTCGGCGATGGTCAGGATGCGGGCCGGGTTCTCGACCGTCATCCGCTCCAGCTCGCCCTCCCCGACGGCCGCCGTCCGGAGCGCCGGCAGGAAATGCTGCTGGAGGTAGGTGTACCCAAAGCCGCCATTCACCTTGAGCTGCATGTCATGGCAGACGTCCTGGCTGAGCAGGATCTGGGCGCCAAAACCGCGGTCCAGCAACTCGACCAGCAGCTCCACGATCCGCGGCTCGCGTGGCTCGTCCACCGGGTCGAACCGATGACCGAGAAAATCGAACTCGAGGTTCGCGCCACGCTCGAGGATGGCGAGGTAGTGATCGAGGTCCGGCCACGAGTCGGCGTGACCGATCACGACCCGCTGCGGATCAACTCCCTCGTCCAGGAAGATCTGCAGCTGCGCGCGGCCAACCGCGGACTGGACGCCATGGGTGGTGATCGCCATTCCCGTTCGCTGGGCGGCGCGGGCGGCTGCCCGGTGCACCCGCTCCTCGATGGCGCTGACCCAGGGCTTGTCCGTTCCGATCTCGCCGATGATGCCGGGCCGGACGCCCGTCGCACCGACCCCCTGTTCGAACTCGCCCACCAGCTCGTCGGCCAGGTCGTCCACGGTGCGCCGATCGATCCCGGCCTCAACCGGGTAGTACGGCGCGTGGTACCAGCCACATCCCATCACGATCTGAACGCCGGTGCGGTTTGCCAGCCGCCGCAGACGATCTGGATCGCGGCCGATGCCGGGCAGCGTGAGATCGACCAGCGTATGTCCGCCTCGGCGCCGAAAGTCGCGTAGCTCCTCGGCCACCGTCAGCTCGTCGGCGGCCAGCTCCCAATAGTCGAACCGCCCCGGGACATGCCACAGCGAGATCTTGGTGTGCTCGTGGGGGAGGGCAAACCCGACTCGCTCCGCGGGGATCGGTCCAGAAACGGTCATCACCCGGGGGGCCATGGCGGTACCTCGGTTGGGGGCGTCGGTCGGGATCAGCGAGCCGCCGACGTCTCGGTGAAGGTTGGCGCGACCATGTTGCCACTCCGCGCCCGAGGCGCGCAAAAGGGCTACCCCGGAGCATCGGCAAGTGCTACAACACCCCGGACGGCCGCCCAAGTCTGACGGCCCACACCATTGGAGGTCCGTGGAGCCATGAACCAGCGGCCAACGGGGGTCACCATCCTCGCTATCCTGGCGTTTGTAGGAGGCATCCTCTCGATACTCGGCGCTCTTGCCCTGCTGGGTCTCGGTGGCTTCCTGGCAGGTGCCGGGTACGGAGGACTGGCGGTCTTCTTCGGAATCTATGCGTTGGTCTGGGGAGCGCTGGCCCTCTGGATCGGTTGGGGCTTCTGGCAGCTGCGGCCGTCCGCGTGGCGATGGGGCATCATCCTGATGGTTATCGGGGCAGTGATCACGATCATCCAGATCCCCCTCGGTTACAGCGGCGGCATTGCCAGCGCGGCTATCTCGGTCGCCATCGACCTGGCAGTCATCTACTACCTGACCACGCCCGCCGTCCGCGCCGCCTTCGGACAGTCGACTTCTGGCGGCATGATGGACGCGGTCATGGGGGCCTTTGGCATGGGCGGCGGAGGATCTGCCGCTGCGGCATCGGCTCCGCTGGCCGAACCGCCGGCCAAGAGCCCGCCGCCTATGAGCGAACAGCCAGTCGAATCGCCGGCCATGAGCCCGCCAGCATCGAGCTCCTGGGGTAGCTCGACCGGGACGTCGACCGGCGGCGAGACGTCGACCGGCGGCGAGACGGCCGTGCGCGATGAGGACGAGAAACTCTAGCGATTCCGTCCACCCCGCACACGACACCGCTCGTGGGCGCCCGGCGGTCCGCCGCCGAGGCGCCCACACTGGTTCTGTGATCTTCCGCCGATGACCGCCGACCGGCCCACCGACAACGGCGCCCAGCTGTGGGCGGGCGCCCAAGCCGAGCTGGACGCCGTGGCCGAGCGCCTGGGCCTGGACGACGGGATGCACCGCGTCCTGCGCGTCCCGAAGCGCGAGCTGGAGGTCCACTTTCCCGTGCGCTTCGATGATGGCCACGTGGAGGCGGTCACCGGCTGGCGCGTCCACCACAACATCAACCGCGGACCCTCCACCGGTGGCGTGCGCTACACCGCCGACCTGACCCTGGACATCGTCCGCGCCAACGCGATGTGGAACACGTGGAAAGCGGCCCTGGTCGAGATCCCGTACGGCGGCGCCTTTGGCGGGGTGGTGATCAACCCCAAGAAGCTGTCCGCCCACGAACGGGAGGGCCTGACGCGCCGTTACACGACCGAGATCAGCCCCCTCATCGGTCCCAGCCAGGACATCCCCATGCCGGACGTCAACACCGACGAGCAGACCATGGCCTGGATGATGGACACCTTCTCGATGCATCGCGGCTACACGATCCGCGGCGTGGTGACCGGCAAGCCTCCGTCCATCGGCGGCTCGCGCGGACAGCGGGAGGCCGTCAGCCGCGGGGCGCTGCGGACCATCCAGGCCGTGGCCGGCCAGCACGCGGTGGCACTGGACGGGGCGCGCGTCGTGGTGCAGGGCTTCGGGCGGGTGGGCACCATCCTGGCCGAGATGCTGGCCGCGGCCGGCGCCCGGGTCGTGGCCCTGGCCGACGACCGCCACGCGGTCCGCAATGCCGGCGGCATTGCCATCCCGGCGGCCGTCGCACACATGGCCGAGCGGGACACGATCGACGAGCTGCGGGGCGCCGAAGCCGTGGACCGCCGCGAGATCTTCGGGGAGCCGTGCGAGATCCTGATCAGCGCCGGCCTCTCGCACCAGATCACGCGGGCCAATGCACCCACCATCCAGGCCCGGATCGTGGCCGAGGCCGCAAACGGGCCGACCACGCCGGAGGCGGATCGCATCCTGCGCGACAAGGGGGTCACCGTCATCCCCGACATCCTGGGCACCGCGGGCGGCTTCGTGGTTGGCTACTTCGAATGGGTCCAGGATCTGCAGTCCTTCTTCTGGACCGATGCCGAAGTGGCCGCTGAGCTCGACCGGGTGATGGATGACGCGGCCCTTGCGGTGATGTCGGCTGCCGATCAGCACCACACGGACCTCCGGACGGCCGCGCTGATGGTGGCCGTGGGCCGTACGGCGGCGGCAACCACCCTTCGCGGCCTTTACCCGTAGGAGTGGGTGGCGACGTCGCGGAGTTGCCGCTCGCCGAGCCAGCCTCGAAGATGACCGCGTGAGCGAAGGACCGGGCTCCGAGCGCAAGCCACGCTTCACGACCCAGTCGGGGGTCGAGATCAAGCGCGTCTACACCGCTGCCGACCTGCCCGATTGGGATCCCGCGCGCGACCTGGGCGAGCCAGGCCAGCCACCGTTCACTCGGGGTATCCACGCCACCGGCCATCGGGGGCGGCTGTGGACGATGCGGATGTTCGCTGGCTTCGGCGCGGCCGAAGATACGAATGCCCGCTTCCGGCGCCTCATCGCGGAGGGGGGGACCGGTCTGTCCATCGCGTACGACATGCCGACTCTGTACGGATACGACCACGACGACCCGCACGCCGCGGGCGAGTTCGGGACCTGCGGCGTGGCGGTCAGCAGCCTGGCCGACATGGAGATCCTGTTGTCGGGGCTGCCGATCGGCGAGATCAGCACCTCGATGACCATCAACTCGCCGGCGGCCATGATCTGGGCCATGTACCTGGTCGCCGCCGAGAAGGTAGGCGTCCCCCGGGCCGAGCTCACCGGAACGCTCCAGAACGACATCCTCAAGGAGTTCATCGCCCAGAAGGAGTACATCTTCCCGCCCGCCCCCTCGCTGCGCCTGGTCACCGACACGGTCGAGTTCGGGACCCGCGAGATGCCGCGCTGGAACACGATCAGCATCAGCGGCTACCACATCCGGGAGGCCGGCTCGACGGCGGTCCAGGAGCTGGCGTTCACGATCGCCGACGGGATCGCGTACGTGGAGGACGCCCTGGCCCGCGGACTGCGCTTCGACGACTTTGCGCCCCGCCTGTCGTTCTTCTTCAACAGCCACAACGACTTCTTCGAGGAGGTCGCGAAGTTCCGGGCCGCGCGCCGGATGTGGCACCGGTTGTGCGTCGAGCGCTTCGGCGCCGAGAACGAGCGCTCGACCTGGATGCGGTTCCACACCCAGACCGCGGGCGTGTCGCTGACGGCCCAGCAGCCGCTGAACAACCTGACCCGGGTCGCGATCCAGGCCCTGGCCGCGGTCCTGGGTGGCACGCAGTCGCTGCATACCGATGCGTACGACGAGGCGTGGGCAGTTCCCTCGGAAGCGGCCGCCCTGCTCGCCCTGCGCCAGCAGCAGATCCTGGCCGAGGAGTCGGGGGTAGCGAACACGGTGGACCCGTTGGGGGGCTCGTACTTCGTGGAGGCACTCACCAACCAGACCGAGGCCGCGGCCTGGGACTACATCCGGCGCATCGACGACATGGGGGGCATGCTGCGGGCCGTGGAGGATGGGTTCCCGCAGGCCGAGGTCGCGGACGCGGCTTATGTCCAGAGCCGCGCCCTGGAGGACGGGGAGCACCAGATCGTGGGGGTCACCCGGTACGTCGACCGCGACGAGGAGCTGGGCGTCCCGCTGCTCGAGATCACTCAGGACATGGAGCGGCGCCACCTGGACCGGTTGGCGCGGGTCCGGGCCGAGCGCGACGCGGACGCGCATGCGCGGGCCGTGACCCGGTTGCAGGAGGAGGCGGCCCGACCGGCCGTCAATCTCATGCCGGCTATCGTCGAGGCGGTCGAGGCCTACGCCACCATCGGCGAGATGTGCGGCGTTCTACGCGGTGTCTTTGGGGAGTACCGCGAGCCGCTGGCCGTCTAAGCGCCGTGGACGTTCACCTCGTCGACGCCACCTTCGAGCTGTTCCGCGCCTACCACTCCCGGCCGGCTGAGCGCGGTCCGGATGGCCGGCCGGTCAACGCCGTCCGCGGCCTGGTCGACTCCCTGCTCAGCCTGCTGCGCGAACCGGACGTGACCCACGTCGGCGCCGCCACCGACCACGTCATCGAAAGCTGGCGCAATGACGTGTATCCGGGCTACAAATCCAGCGCCGGGGTCCCGCGCGATCTGCTGGCCCAATTCGCCGATGCCGAGCGGGCCATCCAGGCCCTGGGCATCACCTGCTGGGCCATGGTCGAGGATGAGGCCGACGACGCCCTGGCCACGGTGACCGCCCGACTGGCGACCGACCCTGGGGTCGAGCGGATCGTGATCTGCAGCGTGGACAAGGATCTTGCCCAGTGCGTCCGCGGGGAGCGGATCGTCCTCCGCGACCGGATGCGCAAGATCACCTACGACGAGGCAGGGGTGGTCTCCAAGTTCGGTGTCCGCCCCACCAGCATCCCCGACTACCTGGCCCTCGTCGGCGACAGCTCCGACGGCTATCCGGGCCTCCCCGGCTGGGGCGCCCGGAGCGCGGCCGCGGTCTTGGCCCGCTGGGAGCACCTGGAGTCCATCCCCGACGATCCGCTGACCTGGGAAGTCGACGTGCGCGGGACGGGACGGTTGGCCTCGACCCTGCGCCAGCACCGGGACGAGGCCCTGCTGTACCGCCGGCTGGCCATCCTGGGCACCGATTCGGATGCTCCCGGCACGCTGGCCGACCTCGCTTGGCGCGGCGTGCCGCGCAAGCCATTCCTGGCCCTGTGCGCGGAGTTCGGCTTCGAGTCGGTTCCGGGGCGCGTCCACCGCTGGGCCTGATCGGATCGGTACCCTCGCCGCCTCGGAGCCCGGACCTTTGACCCGGCTGACCCCGGCACAGCCCGCCGATACCGTGGGAGGCGATGCCGCGCCGTGCTTTGGCGGCGTCGCTGCTGGCCGCGGCCACCCTCCTGGGCAGCGGGTTCCCGGGGCAGATCGCTCCTGCGACCGCATCCTCGTGCAGTGGTTGGACCAGCGAGGCGACCCCGCCCCCCACCATCCGCGTGTTTCGGGCTGCCACCGGAGCGGTCGACACGGTCGACTTCAAGGTCTACGCCAAGAACGTCCTGAGCCGCGAGTGGATCGGTTGGTGGACGACCGAATCGCTGCGCTCCGGCGGGGTGGCGGTGAAGATGTACGCCTGGTACCACGTTCTCCATTGGCGCGGCCTGACCAACGCAGAGGGCGCCTGCTTCGACGTCTACGACGACACCCGGGACCAGGTCTACAACCCGGCCCAGCCGACCTGGACCAGCGCTGCGGCGGCCGTCGACGCCACCTGGGGTACCAGGGCCCTGAAGAACGGAAGCGTCTACCCGACCTATTACAACGCTGGCGCGGCGAATGAGGCCTGCGGCGCCAACGCCAACGGCTGGCGGATGTACCAGGGGGGCACCCAGGCCTGCGGCCTGGCCGGTCTGAGCGCGGCCCAGATCCTGCTCACGTACTACTACCCCAACTGGACGGTGACCGATGCCCCGCCACCGCCGCCCGCGCCAACGCCGGTACCCACACCCATCCCGACCCCTTCCCCGACCGCCCCACCGACCCCGTCCCCCGTGCCAAGCCTGCCACCCACCGGGCCGCCGGCCCCCACGGCCGCGCCTCAGCCCACGCCCCTGCCCACACCCGCACCCACAGCCGCGCCAACTCCGGCCCCGGCCCCGACCCCGGGTGGCAACCCCGGCGGCGGGCAATCGGGCATCGTCGGTCAGTCCACTCCCCCGCCACCGCCGGCGATCAACCCGGGGGAGGTGACGGTCGCGGTCGCTGCCTCGGCCGCACCCAGCCAGGGAGCATCCCCGCCGGCGCCATCGCTCCGCCGGCCGGTGTCGCCAGGTCCGGCGGCGACCCACGAGTCTCCGATGTTCCGCGCCCTGGCGGCGGCGGCGATTCGCGACCTGGCCGTCCGGCTGGCCATCCCGTTGTTCGTCGGGCGTTCCGACCCGGGAATGGCCGCGCCATCGGTGGAGCTTCCCGCCGTCATCGGTCGCTAGGCCGAACGCGCCCGCCTACCCCGCTGCCCGGGCCTCCCGCCACGCGGTCACCGCCAGGTCGGCGGTGGCCAGGTCCTGGATCGCCAGTCCCACGCTCTTGAAGATGGTGATGGCCGCCGGGTCACGGCTCGCGGCCCAGCCGGGCGCCAGGCTCCCGATCTCGACGTACGCGTCGGCGTCCAGCTGGCCGGCGGCAACCGCGGCGGCCAGGTCGCCCGCCTCGGCGGCGGCCGCGGCCCGCGAGTCCACGGCCACCAACGCCGCGCGGCCAAAGGCCTCGGGCGGAACCTCGACCATCCCCATCCGGAACGACCCGATGGCGTTGACATGGGCACCCGGCTCCAGCCACGCGGCGTCGAACACCGGCGTCTGGGACGGTGTGACGCAGCACACGATGTCGGCGCCACGGACCGCCGCCTCGGGCGATTCCACCGCCCGCACCGTGGCGGGCACCTGCGCATCCATCGACGCCGCGAACGCCTCTCGGGGCGCCGGAGTGCGGGAATAGACGCGGACCTCGCGGATCGGCCGCGCGGCGAGCACGGCCCTGATCTGCCACTCGGCCTGCACCCCGGCGCCGAACAGGGCCATCACGGTGGCGTCGGAACGGGCCATGAGCCGTGCGCCGACCCCGGACGCGGCGCCGGTCCGCATGGCCGTCACGGTCGGTGCGTCGAGCTGGAACGCAGGTTCGCCGGTTTGGGCGTCGAACCAGGTCACGGTGCCCTGGATGGTCGGCAGACCCCGCTCCGGGTTGCCCGGGACCCAGCTGGCGAGCTTGACGGCGGCCCCGGATCCACCCTCGCGCACGGCGGGCATGAGAACCAGCAACCCGCCACCACCGAGCTCAACGTGGTGACGCAACGGGGAGCGGTCCCGGCCGGCCGCCACGTCACGGTACGCGGCATCGACCGCGTCGAGCAGGCGCTCGATGGGAACCAGCGAGCGCAGGCTGGCGGCGTCAATCAGCTCCATCGGCCCCGGAGTCTACCCGCCCCCCGTGCGCTAGCATCGGTTCGCCATGAGCCCCGTCCCGCTGATCATCGCCCACGTCAGCCTGGCCATCCTGCTCCTGCTGCCGAACGTGCTGGCACCGTTCGTCCTGCGTCGTGATTCCGCGACCCGAGGCCAGGGCCGCCTGGCTCGACTGGTGCTCACGCTCCAGGGTCCGGGCTCGTTCTGGATCGGCCTCGGCGTGGCCATCACCGGGATCGGGCTGCTGGTGGTCATCGGCCTGGAGCTGCTGACTCAGCCCTGGCTGTTGGTGGCGCTCGGCCTGTATGCCGCCAACCTGGTCGTCGCGGCGGTCGTGGCGCGGCCCAACCTGCGGCGGTTGCTCGGCCTATCCGGCGCGCTGGACCAGGAGACGTGGGCCCGCCTTGCGCGACGGCAGCGTTACCTGGCCTACGGGATGGCGGGTGCCATCGGCGTCATCGGGCTGTTGATGATGACCAAGCCCCAGCTGTGGTGAGCCTGCCGGGACCGTCAGTCAGAAGAGTCGATCGAGCGGATTCGGCGTGCCCAGCACAAATGACGCCCCGACGATGATGACGAGCAGGGCGACTGCAAAGACGCCCAGCCACTTCAATACTTCCCACATGGTCCACGGATTCTAGGGCCGCGGCGCAAGTGCCCCCTCCGCGCCAGCTCAACCTGCGCCTGTACGACACCCGTCGGGCCGGAGTCTTGCCACTCGAGCCGATTGGTGACGGACCCCTCGGACTGTACGTGTGCGGCATCACCCCGTACGACACGACCCACCTGGGTCATGCCTTCACCTACCTGGCGTTCGACGTCCTGCACCGGTACCTCGAGTACCTCGGCCACCCGGTCCGCTACGTTCAGAACCTGACCGATGTCGACGACGACATGCTCCGCCACGCCCGCGATCAGGGCCAGGACTACCTGGCCATGGGCCGCCTGCACACGGACCGCTTCCTGGCCGACATGGCGGCCCTGAACTGGCTCGCGCCGAGCGCATACCCGCGCGCCACGGAGCACATCCCGCACATGGTGGCGATGATCGAGCCATTGCTGGCGGCCGGCCTCGCATATCGGGCAGGCCAACACGTGTTCCTGTCGGTGGCCGCCGACCCGGCGTTCGGGTCTCTGGCTCACGTGCCGGCGGCGGATCGCCTGGCGCTGGCCAATGAGCGCGGCAACGATCCGGACCTGCCCGGCAAGCGCGACCCGCTGGACCCGGTGCTGTGGCAGCCGTCGCTCCCCGACGAGCCGGCCTGGCCCTCGCCCTGGGGGGACGGGCGGCCAGGTTGGCACATCGAGTGCTCCGCCATGAGCGTGACCCACCTCGGACCCCGGTTCGAGATCCACGGCGGGGGGCGGGACCTCGCCTTCCCGCACCACGAGGCCGAACGCACGCAGTCGGAGGGCTCGACCGGCCTCCGGCCCGTGGTCCGTCACTGGGTCCACACCGGCATGGTCCACTACGCCGATGAGAAGATGAGCAAGTCGGTGGGCAACCTGGTCATGGTCCGAGACCTGCTCGAGCGGTGGCCGGCGGATGCCATCCGGCTTGCGCTCACCCGCCATCACTACCGCGCCGATTTGACCTGGACCGATGGGTTGGCGGCGGAGGCCCAACTGACGGTGCAGCGCTGGGCGCAAGCGGCAGCGGTTGCGCCGGCGGCGCCGGCGACCCCGACGGTGATGGGCGACCGGATGCCCGTTCCCGAAGGGGTGGCCGCGCTGCGAGACAGCGCCTTGGCTGCCCTGGACGATGACCTCGACACACCTCGCGTCGTGACCACCCTTGATCAGCTGGCCGTGCTGGCGCTCGGATCGGACCGGGGCCCGGCCGATCAGGAAGCCGCCGGAGCGGTCCTGCGCGACCTCGCGACCCGGATCCTGGGCCTGCGCCTGGAGCCCGCCGCATGACGGCCTCGCCTCACATCCCGCCCAGCGTCCAGTTGGGGGAGGTCGTCCCGCCCGAGGACCCGGAGGACTGGCGTCGGCCGCTCACCTGGGTCGTGGCCGGCGGCATGCTGGCCGCGCCGGCGGTGGCCGCCGGGTGGTTCATCGCCGCCCCGCCGACCGATGCGTATGCGGCGATTCCCGGCATTTCAGCCCTCGCGGCCACGCTGGCCGCCGGCGCGGCCGTCACCGGAGCCAGCCAGCGGGGAGGCTGGCGGGCGGCGCTGGTGACTCTGGGAGCCGGTCTGTTCGCTGCCCTGGGCGTGGTGGCCGTCGGCACGATCCTCGCCGACGGGTCCGCACTCGGCAGCGCGGCGGCGGCTTCGGCAGCCGGGACGGGAGGCGCCCTGGCCGCGGCGGCGCTGGCAGGCCTCCTCGCGACGGCCGGGCGGCTGCGGCGCTACCTGTCTCCGGCGGTGGCGGGTGGGTTCGCCGCCGCCCTGCTGGCGGAGCTCCTGTTCAGCCTGTGAGCGGGCCCTCCACCGGTGCGCCGTCGGGCGGCGGCGGTATCGGTCAGCCGGAAGGCGACGGCGGGACGGGCGGCGACTTCCGCGCCAGCCGTTGGGCCAACCCGCCAACGGTCAACGCCAGGCCCAGGCCGATGATCGCCAGCGCCCCGATCAGGCGGAATGCCTCACCGCCAAAGGCAGTCGCCAGGGCCATGTAGGCGACCACACCGGCAATCGCCACCGCGGCGCCGATCCATTTGAAGGCCGGCGCATCGGCCAGCCAACCGGCGGCATACAGGCCCAGGCCCAGGCTGAAGGGGACCACCGTCCACAGCGTGGACCACTCCGACCATCGGTCGGTCAGGCTGGTGTACAGGAGTGCCAGGCCCACCAGCAGCAACAGGACGCCGGGGATCACCATGCCGGCCCGGAGCCGGCGCGACAGCCGCGAGAACAGGATGGGGATCAGGAAGAACAGCGACAGGAACACCAGAAACAGCGGCCACCAGGCCAGCAGGTCGGTGTCGAAGCCGTGGGCCGCGAACCACTCGCCGATCCAGGTCGAACTCAGCACGATGAGCCCGATCACGAGCAGCATCAGGCCCACCGTCAGCTCCAGGCTCCGGCTCACGGCGGCGAGTATAGACGCGGGCTAGGACTCGCCCTCCCAGGCGGGCTGGGGCATGCGGAGGGGCTTGTCGGTGCGGTAGCCGAGCAGGTAGTCGGCCTGCATGAGGGTGTGGATCTGGCTCGTCCCCTCGTAGATGACCGAGCCCTTCGAGTTCCGCAGGAAGCGCTCCACCGGGTACTCGTCCGAGTAGCCGTAGGCCCCGTGAATCTGGATCGCGTCCATGGCGCACTGGACCGCGTGGTCGGTGCAGAACCACTTGGCCAGGCCCGTCTCCCGGGTGCTGCGCAGGCCCTGGTTCTTCAGCCAGCCGGCCTTCCAGACCAGCAGCCGCCCGGCCTCGATCCCCTGCTGCATGCGAGCCAGCATCTGCTTGACCAGCTGATGGCGGCCGATCTCCTCCCCGAACGCCTTCCGCTCGTGCGCGTACTTGACCGATGCGTCCAGGCACGCGACGGCCAGCCCCACGCTGCCCGCCGCCACCGTGTACCGACCCTGGTCGATGGCGCTCATGGCGATCGTGAAGCCCTCCCCCTCCTCGCCAACCCGGTTGGCCACCGGGACCTCACAGTCGCTGAAGTACAGGATCCCGGTGTTGCCGGCCCGGACCCCCAGCTTGCCGTGGAGCGAATCGGAGCTGAAGCCGGGAAACGCGCGCTCCACGATGAACGCGGTAATGCCCTTGTGGCCCAGCGAACGGTCGACGGTGGCAAAGACCAGGAAATAGTCGGCGGTATCGGCCAGGCTGATCCAGACCTTCGATCCGTTCAGGATGTACCGATCCCCGTCGCGCCGGGCAGTGGTGGCCAGGTTGGCGGCGTCGCTTCCCACACCCGGCTCGGTCAGGCCAAAGGTCGCCAGCTTCTCCCCGCGCGCCTGCGGGACGAGGTAGCGCTGCTTCTGGTCCTCGTCCGCCCATTGCAGGAGCGTCAGCGAGTTCAGCCCGGTGTGGACGCTGAGGATGACCCGGAACGCGGTGTCGGCCCGCTCCATCTCCTCGCACAGGGCCGCGAAGGCAATGTAGTCCATGCCCGACCCGCCGTAGCGCTCGGGGATGGGCAGCCCCAGGAAGCCGACCGCACCCATCTTCTCGTACAGGCCGCGGTCGTAAGTCGAGGTCGAGTCGAGCTCTCGGATGCGGGGCAGGATCTCGCGCTCGCCGAAGGCGCGGGCGGTGCGCTGCACCTCGCGCTGCTCATCGGTCAGGGAGAAGTCGACCATTGGTGCCGGATTCTAGCCCCCTGAAACGCCGTCGCTGGGTCGGTTGAATTCCGATATCGCCGGTCGGGAATTGACGGTCGCGGCAGGTCCCGCGTAGCATGGCTGGGGCGTGCGCGGCCGGCTCTGTGCGTCCGGCCCGCCGGCCCCAAACAGGAGACGTGGATGGAACTGGGCGCCCTGAGTTCCGGTCTGATCACCGGCCTGCGTGAGGGGGTCGAAGCCGCCCTCATCGTCGCCATCATCCTGGCCTACCTGGATCGGACTGGTAACCGGCGCCACTTCCAACGGGTGTGGGTCGGGGTCGGCGCGGCGGTTGCGCTGAGCGTGGCGATCGGGGTCGCGCTGTGGGCGACGATCGGGGGCCTGCCGCAGCCCGCCGAGCAGGTCTTCGAAGCCGCGGCCATGATCCTGGCCGCCGGCGTGGTGACCTGGATGCTGTTCTGGATGCGGCGGATGGCGGCCAACATGCGCGGCGAGCTCCAGGCCGCGGTGGACCGCTCGTTGACCGACGCGTCGGTCTGGGGCCTGACGATCCTGGCCTTCGCCGCGGTCGTCCGCGAGGGGATCGAGACCTCGCTCTTCCTGCTCGGCCAGGTCGCCGCCGCATCATCCGCGGCCGGCGGGTCGCTGGCCGTCCTGCTGGGCGCGCTCATCGGTCTGGCACTCGCGGTCGGCATCGGCTATGGCTTCTACCGCGGCGCCCACGTCATCAACCTGCGCACCTTCTTCCGCTGGACCGGGGTGGCGCTGATCTTCATCGCCGCCGGGCTGCTGAGCCACGCCGTTCACGAGCTGGTGGAGATCGGCGTGATCACCATCGGCACCGAGACCGCGTTCGACCTGAGCGGGATCCTCCCCCACTCCGGGGAGGGCCTGGCGGCGCTCCTGGGCAGCCTCCTTCGGGCGATGTTCGGCTACACGTCTCAACCGGAGTGGGTCACGTTCCTGACCTGGCTGGGGTACATCGTGGTCGTGCTCCCGCTATACCTCCGGCCGCTCCGGCCGGCCGAGGCAGCCAGCCGACCGGTGGAGCAGACGACCGCCAAGGCCTAGGCCGGGGCTCAGTCCCCGACCGGAATCCCCACGAAACCCAGCACCTGGCGCCATGCGTCGGCGGCGGCCTCGGCATGCTCGTCCGCGCTGCGGTCGAAGAACGAGTGCGGCGCGTCCGGGTACGTGATGAGCCGATGCTCGACGCCGGCAGCCTTCAGCGCGGCATCGAAGGCGGCGATGCTCTCGGCCGGGATGCCCGGGTCGGCGCCGCCGAACAGGCCGAGCACCGGGCTCGTGAAGTGCGGCGCGCGGTCGACCGGCTCAGGCAGGCCGGCCCGGTTGGGACCACTCGGCGGGCCGTAGAAGCCGATGACACCGTCTAGTCCATGCCCCTCGCCGGCCTGGAGGAAGGACACTCGCCCAAAGAAGCAGAAGCCCAGGCTGTACACGCGCTCGGCGGCTCCTCCATCGGGGGCGCGCAGCGCTTCGACCGCCGCCGCCACGTCAGCCGAGATGGTCTCGTGGCGGGTCTGGCTCACGTGGGGCATGGCATCGAAGTCGGGCCCCCGGCGGCCGAGGCCCGCGGTCCGCGCGTAGGGGTCGATGGCCACCGCATGCACGCCGGCCTCGGCCAGGCGACGGGCCAGGTCCTCGTAGAAGGAATTCAGGCCGCCCGCGTCGGGCATGACGACGATGCCGGGCCCGCCCGGGGAGGCGGCGCGCGCGAGATGGGCCGCGAACTGCGTGCCGTCGGCCGAGGTCAGGACCAGGTCACGGGCGTCGACAGCGCCGCCGCGGATGGGGGGCAGCGGCGGGCGTGCATCGGCCGGATGGCACATCGGTCAGGCGATGTTGAGCATCGCCACCGCGGTGCCGGCCACCAACAGCCCGGCGACCCCCAGGTACACGGCCACCCGCATCAGCATCGGCATGCCGGCGATGACAGCTCCGCTGGCGACCTGCCATTGGCCGGCCAGGGTGAATGCCGGCGACGGCGGCAGCAGCCAGCCAAGGACGAGGCCCACCGCCAGGCCGCCCAGGTGGCCGGTGATGCTGATCCCGGGCACGAAGAACGTGATAGCCAGGTTGATGAACAGCAGGGACCCGACCTGGCCCAGGACCATCCGCGTCTGCCGCGGCAGCGCCAGATGGCGGCGCCGGGAGACGGCGAACGCCAGCCCCAGCAGCCCGAAGATGGCGCCGCTGGCCCCAACCGCCGGCTGCTGGGGTGCGGCCAGGACGGTCAGCACGGAGCCCCCGGCGGCGCACAGCAGGTAGATGGCCAAGTACTCGATTCGCCCGTACAGCTGCTCGAGGAGCGGTCCGAACAGGAACAGGGCCCACATGTTGAACAGGATGTGGAACAGGTTGACGTGCAGGAAGGCGCTGGTCAGGATCCGCCACCACTCGCCGGCCGCCACCGCGTCACCACTTACGAAGCCTGCCTCCAGCAGGGGCCCACTCGCCCCCAGAACCCCACCGCCCAGAACCGAGTCAAGCACGAACACCCCGACGTTGGCGCCGATGAGGATCCAGGTCACGAACGGGGCGTACGTGGCATACGCCCCTCGGGATCGGTTGAACTCGCGGCGGGCCGTGAAGTCGTGGCCGGTCTCCTTGGCCAGCCAGGCCAGCCGGCTGGCTATGGGCGGGCGTTCCATCGGCGGGGCCCGGCGATCGGCCTCGCGGTAGGCCTCGATGGCGGCATTCAGATCGCCATCGCGCACCAGTTGCTCGGCCATCGACCGCCAGCCGATCCACGAGGCGGCGCTCTCGGTGTCCGCGGCCGCCCTCCACGCCTGCATGGCGCCGGCTTCGTCATCCATGCGGTAGCGCCCGGTGCCGATCAGCATCCACGCCGCGCCGACCAGCTCAGGATTGCCGGACCGGGTCATGTCCTCGACCGCGGCAAGGGCCCGTTCGGGGTCGCCCGAGTCGAGGAGGCGGCGCGCCTCGGCGAGGACGGCCATGGGGTCGGCGGACATGCCGGCGTAGTATGCCAGCCATGCGAACGACCGCCGGACGTGGGTCCGACGGTCGTTTGCGCCCCCCTGGAGGGGCCTGCCCGCCCGTCGCCCCGGGCGGTGGTCTTATGGGAGCCCCGAGGGCCGGCTTACTTGGCCCGGTGCAGGAACTCCACCACGTCGTTGTACCGGAAGCGGCGGTCGCCGCGCTTGACGACGCGGAAGAACGGCAGTTCGCCGCGGTCGCCAAGGCGCTTCACGGTGTTGACGTGGAGATGCAGCATCTCGGCCACTTCGGTGGCCGTCAGCAATTTGCCGCCTTCGTCTTGCATCATGTGTGGTGTTGCTCTCCCAACCACTCTGGTGAGGTATGAGCCGCGCCGGCTCGGAGGGTACTGGTCGGCGCGGCTCGTGGTCGGATAGTAGGGTTCCGGTGCTCTGCGGAGCCCCGGTACATTCGGTCCGAGGCGGGAGTACATTCGGAAGGAGATGTCCCTGTTCGAGCGTCATGTCTTCGTCTGCACCTCCGGGGAGTGGTGCCCCACGGTGGATGGTGACGGACTGGGCGTGCATGCCGCCCTGAAGGCTCACGTGGCCGAGGCCGGCCTGGCCGACCGTGTGCGGGTCAACAAATCCGGCTGCTTCTCCCAGTGCGGCAACGGACCGATGGTGGTGGTCTACCCCGAGGGGATCTGGTACTCGGCGGTCAGCCCTGCTGACACGGCCGAGATCTTGGAGCGCCACCTGGTTGCTGGGGAGCCGGTAGAGCGCCTGCGGTTTCGCCCGACCACGATGGGATCCCACGAGCTGGACCGCGACCCCGACGGCCGGCCGATCGGTCGCACCGCGCCGTGGCCCACGCCCGGTCGGGACCAAATTCAAGACGCCTGAACGGACTGAGGCGATTCCCGCCTAGCGAGCGATCCCTCCTGCCTCCTCGCTGATGCGCTGGGCGAGGTAGACGGGCAGCACCGACAGCAGGATCAGGACCAGCGCCACGACGTTGACCACGGGCAGCTCGTTCGGTCTCTGGATGGCGCCCAGGATCCACAAGGGGATGGTTTCAGTTCCGGGGCCCGCCGTGAAGTTGGTGACGATGACTTCATCAAAGGACAGCGCGAATGCCAAGAGGGCGCCCGACAGGAGCGCGGTGCGCATCCCGGGAAGCGTGATCCGCCGGAACGTGGTGAACGAGTCCGCCCCCAAATCGGCGGAGGCCTCCTCCGGAGACCGCGGAAGGCGTCGAAGCCGGGCGATGACGTTGTTGTAGGCAATCACGACACAGAAGGTGGCATGCCCGATGATGATCGTCGCCAGGCCGAAGTCGATGCCCACGGTCTGGAAGGTCGTGCTCAGCGCGACGCCGGTGACAACGCCGGGCAGCGCAATGGGGAGGATGACGATGAAAGAGATTGTCTCCTTGCCGAAGAACTCGAATCGTTGGACGGCCAGGGCGGCCAGCGTCCCCAAGATCAGTGCCACCGCCGTCGCGCCCACGCCAGCCAGGATCGAGTTCCAGAAAGCCTCGATGATCCGGGGGTTGGCGGCCGCCTGGGTGAACCAGTTCAAGGTGAAGCCGGTGGGTGGCCACGCCAGGGTTCGGCTCGGGTTGAAGGCGTAGACGGCCAGGACGACCAGCGGCAAGTACAGGAAGACCAGCACGCCCCCGGAGAACACCCGCAGGGCGACCCGAACCAGCGGAGACTCAGTCACGAGGCTGGGCGCTCACAGCGAGGCGAACGCGCCGAAGCGGCGTGCAATCAGCAGGTACACGACCATGATCACGATCGGCAGCAGCGAGTAGGCGGCCGCAATCGGCAAACTGCCCAGGGTGGAGTTGTCGTAGATGACATTACCGATGAACTTCGTGTTCGAGACCAGGGCCGGGGTGATGTAGTCCCCGAGCGAAAGGGAGAAGGTGAAGATCGACCCGGCAACGACAGCGGGCAGAGCCAGGGGCAGCACGACCCGGCGAAACGTGCGCCAGGAGCGTGCACCGAGGTCGCTCGACGCTTCGAGCAGCGAGTTGGGGATACGTTCCAGCCCGGCATAGATCGGGAGAATCATGTACGGCAACC
The DNA here is from genome assembly GCA_038040195.1 of Chloroflexota bacterium. NCBI lineage: Bacteria > Bacillati > Chloroflexota > Chloroflexota bacterium. The sequence goes on from JBBPIR010000008.1 coordinate 48,533, forward strand.
ACAGGTAGCTGAGCACCAGCCAGCTACCGGCGACCTCGGTGAGCCCCGGCCCCTCGACGCCCAGTGGGGCAAGGATGGAGTCGACCAGACCGTTGCCCTGCAGGATCGCCCGCCAGGCGTAGATCTTCACCAGGTAGCTCGCCCACAACGGCATGAGCACCGCAACCACGAGCAGGCGGCGTCGGCGAGGCGACGCGACACGGGCCATGTAGTAGGCGATCGGGAACCCCAGCGCGATGTCCGTCAGCGTTACCAGCACCGCAACCGAGATGGTCCGTATCGCAATCGTGCGGTAGACGTCGACGGTGAAGATGGTCTCGAACGCGTCCAGAGTCCATGTGAACGGGATGACCTGGCCGCTGAAAGCGTCTTTTTCCCAGAACGCGTTGAGGAGCAGGATGGCGAGGGAGCCGAGGTAGACCAGGACCATCCACACCCACGGCCCGGCCAGCAGGAGCCGGAGTTGCACTCGGGGTCGGGCGTGGAGCCACGCCGCAAACCGACGACCCGCCGTCGGCTGGATAGGCGCCGCTGACGGCGTCATGGCCTGACCTCAGTCGGAAACGGAGCGGCTCCCCGGTGGATGTCCCGCGGGGAGCCGCTGCTTGCTAACGGACCGGAAGGCGACGGCTTCAGCCGCCCACGACGCCAGTCCAGGCCTCGACCCAGGCGTCCCAATCCACGCACTCGGTCGCGTCGTCCTCATCGGCGCAGTCGGCCTGAGGGGTCGCCCAGTACCAAACCCGGCCGAAGTACTCCTCGTCGGTGGCGTGGAACGTTTCGCAGTGTCCCGGCGAGAGCGCCTCGGCGGCCTCGCATGCGGCGTCACTGGTTGCTGCCTCCCCGAACCACACCGTGGCCTGGGCATTCGCATCCGCCGATGCCATGTGGTTCATCCACTTGTACATGCAGTTGGGATGCGCGGCATCGGAGGCGATCATCCAGGTGTCGGACCACCCGGTCGAGCCCTCGTCGGGCAGGGTGACCGCCACCGGCGAATCGGTCAGGTTATTCGCCTGGTATTGCCAGGTGGTGCCGACCACCGCTTCTTCCGCAGCGAATGACTGGATCTGCTCCGCGGCTGTGCCCCAGTAGATCGCGTGCTCGCTCTGAGCCTGGAGCAGCGCCACCGCGGCGTCGAACTGCTCCTGGTTGAGCTGGTACGGGTTTTCGATGCCGAGGTCGGGATCGGTCTGCATCAGATGCAGGGCGGCATCGGCAATGTAGATCGCGTAGTTGTAGATGCTGACCTGCCCCGAATAGTCCCCCGCGTCCTCCCAGACCGGAGCCCAGCTGGTGGGGGCCTCGGAGATCACGTCGGTGTTGTACAGGAGCAGGTTGGCGCCGCGACCGTGCGGAACGCCGTAGGGGACGCCGTCCACCGAGTTGTGCGGCTGGAGCTTCAGGCCCTCGAAGATCTGCACGTAATTCGGAATGAGCTCGACGTTCACCGGAGCCACGGTGCCGGCCGCGATGAGCCGGAGGGTGGCATCGCCCGACGCGGAGATGCCGTCGTATTCACCGGTCTGCATGAGGTCGACACCATTCCCGGAATCGGTCATGTCGGTGGTGTTCACCTGGCAGCCGGTCTCTTCCTCAAACGGGGTGACCCAGTCGTACGCCGGGTCGTTCTCGCCGCGCTCGGCATACCCGGCCCAGATGACGAGGTTCAGCTCGCCTTCTCCCTCGCCGAGCGTCTCGAGCATTCCACTCGGCGCAGGCGACGCGCAAGCCGCCGCCACCAGGCCGAGCACGACCAGCAGCGCCGGGATTCGCAGTTTCGTCATGGACTCTCCACTCCCTCTTGTGCCCCCTCCGTTTCCTGGCCGGCGGCCAGGCTCAACACGTGGTGCCGCTTCCAGATCAGGCGAACAGGTCGCCCCCGCGCGGCGAGAACCTCCATGGATGATGTCTGTAGGTTCTGCTGGGTGACGACCAGTTCGCCACCAGCATCCAGGGCAACGATATATCGCGTATCCGATCCCAGGTAGACCACTTCGCGCACCTGACCGGTTGTCGACTGCTCATCGGCTTCAGGAGCCGTCGTCGGATCCTCGATCCGGATCTTCTCTGGTCTGACCGTGAAGATGCCGTCTCGACCGATGACCGCTCGGGCGGTCTCGTCCCGGAGCAGGTTCGATGTCCCGACGAAGCCGGCCACGAATGTGGTTGCCGGGTGCTCGTACACGTCGGCTGGGGTCCCCACCTGCTCGATCGACCCGCGATTGAAGACCGCCAGTCGATCGCTCATGGTGAGGGCCTCGTCCTGGTCGTGGGTGACGTACACGAACGTGATGCCAACCTCCTTCTGGATGTCCTTCAGCTCGATCTGCATCTGTTCTCGGAGCTTCAGGTCCAGGGCACCCAGCGGCTCGTCGAGCAGCAGGACTCGCGGCCGGTTGACCAATGCCCGGGCCAAGGCCACCCTCTGGCGCTGGCCCCCAGACAGCTGGTTCGGGCGCCGGTTTTCGAATCCATCCAGGCGAACCATGGCCAACGCTTCCGCGACCCGGACATCACGCTCTGGGCGGGGAACCTTTCGAATCTCGAGACCGTAGGCCACGTTCTGCCCGACCGTCATGTGCGGGAACAGGGCGTAGTCCTGGAAGACCGTGTTCACATCGCGGTCGAAGGGCGGGATACCGGTGACGTCGTGTCCGTGGAGGAGGATCCGGCCGGCAGTGGGCAGCTCGAAGCCGGCGATCAGTCTCAGGGTGGTGGTCTTGCCCGAGCCGGATGGCCCGAGCATCGAGAAGAACTCGCCGTCGGCGATGTCGAGGTCAATTCCGGCGACGGCTACCACGTCGCCGAAGGTCTTCTCCAGGCCCTCCAGCTTGACCGCGGGAACCGATGACCGCGCCGCGGGTGCGGCCTGCGGAGCAGCAGTGTCGATCGCCACGGGCACCTCGGGATCAGGTCACGCCAGGCAGGGCGGCGCGAGGATTGGCGCACTCTGCGATGCGTGACGCGGCCGTGTCAATACCGCTGGCTGATACAGTCCGGGACCTGCCCGGAGGGAGTCCGTGATCCAGCCTGGAGTCTTGTGGGGAGTGGCGACCGGCGCCGCCTGGGGCGTGGCGGACTTTGCCGGTGGCCTCGCCTCGCGCCGCGCAGCGCCGATCGCGGTGACGGCCGGATCGCAGGTCATCGGGCTCCTGGCGCTCCTGGCCGGGGTCGTCGTCGTAGCGCCCGCGGCCCCGGCACCCGAGACGCTGGCCCTCGGCGCCCTGGCTGGGATCGGCGGCGGACTCGGTCTCGCCTTCCTGTATCAGGCGCTGTCGACCGGGGCCATGGGCCTCGTGTCGGCGCTGTCCGGAGCAGGCGCGGCCGTCATCCCTCTGCTGGTGACTGTCCTGCTGGGAGCTGAGTTGGCGCTGGTGGCGGTAATCGGGGTGGGTTGCGTGGTCGCCGCGGCCGTGGCGGCCACCGATATTTCGCGCGACGCCGCGAGCCGCTCGGCCCTCCTCCTTTCGCTGGGCGCGGCGGTCGGGTTCAGCACCTGGTACCTGATCATCGACCGCGCGGCCGAGCAGAACGGGCTCTGGGCGCTGGTAGCCAGCCGAGCGGCAGCGGTCGTGGTGACCGTCGCCATCGTGGCGTTCACCCGCGCACGTTCCAGCCTGCCTGCCCTCCGATCCGTCTTCCCCCTGATCGTGGCGGCCGGCGCGCTCGACGTGGCGGCCAACGTGTTCTTCGTTCTCGCGCGCGACGACATCAGCGTCGCGCTGGCCGCTCCCCTGTCGGGCCTCTACCCGCTGGCCACCATGGTCCTGGCGCGTGCCGTCCTCGGGGAGCGCCTGCCGCGCCTAGGACTCCTCAGCGTGCTGCTGGCCGTGGCCGGGATCGTGCTCATCTCGCTGGGTCGCTAGAGCCCGCAGTAAGCCGCCCGTAAGCGACGGGTAACCACCCATCGGTTCTCCTCCCGCCAGCCACACTCGGAGGAGGACCGATGTCGACGCACACGCGCGCGACGACCGGCGGCGGCTTCCCGGGCTGATCACCGGGAGCGGGGCAGCCCGGCGCTATCATCGGCGGCGCATGACCTTCGACCGGGTCGCCGTGGTCGAGGATGCCCTGGATGGACTCCTCACCGGCCTGACGCCTGCCGCCCGCCTAGAGCCGGGCGCGTCGCTGCGCCCGGGCTCAACTCTGACCGCACGGGAGGCGGTCGAACTGTTCGAGGACCAGGTCACCAGCCGCCAGCTGGACGTGGCCGCACGGCAGCTGAAGAAGACGAACCGCAGCTTCCACACCGTCGGTGGAGCCGGCCACGAGAACAATGCGGTCCTGGGCGCCCAGCTCCGGATCACGGACCCGTCCTTCCTCCATTACCGCTCGGGCGGATTCATGATGGCTCGGTCGCGGCAGCTGCCGGGCAGCACCCCGGCCTTCGATGCTTTGCTGGGTATCGTCGCATCCCGCGAAGACCCCATCGCCCAGGGACGGCACAAGGTGTGGGGCAGCCGCCCGCTGTGGGTACCGCCTCAGACCTCCACCATCGCCTCCCACCTGCCCAAGGCGGTGGGGATGGCGTTTTCCCTGGCCCGTGCCCGGCGACTGGGGCTGGGCGACGAGCTGCCACCCGACGCCATCGTGATGTGTTCGTTCGGCGACGCGACGGTGAACCATGCCACCGCCCTGGCGGCCTTCAACACCGCGCGCTACGGCGCGCGCATCGGTCTGCCCATGCCCATCCTGTTCGTCTGCGAGGACAACCAGACCGGCATCAGTGTGCCCACCCCGGAAGGCTGGCTGGCCGAGACGTTCTCCACCCAAACCCACCTCCACTACCGGCATGCGTCGGGCGAGGTCGACGAGGTGTGGGACGCGGTAGCGGAGGCCATCCGGCTCGTTCGGTCCGCCCGCGAGCCGCTCTTCCTGCACCTCGACGTCGTGCGGCTGTGGGGTCATGCCGGGAGTGACGCGGAGCAGGCGTACCGGTCGCTGGACGAGATTGCCGCCACCGAAAGCCATGATCCGCTGCTGCGCAATGCGCGGCGCCTGGTGGAGACCGGTGCCGCCACGCCCGATCAGCTCCGGGCCCTGGTGGCCGACGTCCGGGATCGAATCCAGGCCGCCTCGGAGGAAGCCACCCTTCGCCCGCGGCTGACGACCACCGCCGAGGTGACGGCTCCACTGGCCCCCTACCATCCCAAGCGGGTCGCCACCCGGGCGTCCAAGCCCGTGCTCAAGGCGGACGTCCGCCGCGCAACGTTCGGCGGGACCCTCCCCGAGGAGGCGACCAAGCCCAACTCCAGGACCCTGGCCGGACTCATCAACGCCGCGCTGTCCGACGAGCTGGCTCGCCGCCCCGAGCTGATCGTGTTCGGCGAGGACGTCGCTCGCAAGGGCGGCGTCTACAACGTGACCCACGACCTCCAGCAGCGGTTCGGGGCCGGTCGGGTCTTCGACACCCTGCTGGACGAGACCTCGATCCTCGGCATCGCCCAGGGGGCGGCGCACGCCGGGCTCCTGCCCATCCCCGAGATCCAGTACCTGGCCTATCTTCACAACGCGCTGGACCAGATCCGGGGCGAGGCGGCCACCCTCCAGTTCTTCAGCTCTGGCCAGTTCCGCAACCCCATGGTCGTCCGGGTGCCGGGCCTCGCCTACCAGAAGGGCTTCGGCGGCCACTTCCACAACGACAACAGCATCGGCGCCCTGCGCGACATCCCCGGCGTGGTGATAGCCGTCCCGGCGCGGGGCGACGACGCGGCCCGGATGTTGCGCGGGGCGGTTGCCATGGCGCGGGAAGACGGATTGGTCGTGATCTTCCTCGAGCCCATCGCCCTCTACCACGAGCGCGACCAGCACACCGAAGGCGACGGCGGCTGGCTGGCCGATTACCCACCCCCACCCGGGCATCTGCTGCCGGGTGAGGTGGGGGTGTACGGAGCCGATGCGACCGATCTGCTCATCGTCAGCTACGCGAACGGGCTCCGCCTCTCCCTTCAGGCCCAGGCCATCCTTGCCCAGGAGCACGGGATCACGGCCCGAGTGGTGGATCTGCGCTGGCTGGCGCCCCTCCCGCTTGAGGCAGTCCGCCGCCATGCGGCGGACTGCGGACGGGTGCTGATCGTCGACGAATGCCGCGCCACCGGGGGCGGCGTGGCCGATGCGTTGATCGCGGACCTCGCCGAGCGCTCCTTCGGGGGCCGGCTGGCGAGCGTGCGGGCGGTCGACTCGTTCGTCCCGCTGGGGACGGCCACTTCAGCGGTGCTGGTGGGTCTGGACCACGTCGTGGCCGCGGCGGTCAAGACCGCCCACTCGAAGGTCCGCGTCAAGCCACACCGGCGACGCGCCGGCGCCACATCGGGCAGCCGATCATGATCAACGAGCGGCCCCGGGCGGTGCTGGTGTTCCCGGGGCGCGGCGCCTACACCGCGGCGTCGCTGGGATCTCTCCCCGCCGAACACCCGTTTGTCCAGCGGGCCGAGGCGCTCCGCGCTGACCTGGGGCTCGACAGCCTGCTGGCGTTGGACGCCGCCGACGAGTTCGAGGCCGCCGTCCATCTCCGCCCAGCCAACGCGTCCCCGCTGATCTGGCTCATCTCGCTCCTGGACGCCGAGCGCGCCATGGCCGATCACCGGGTCGTGGCCGCCATCGGCAACTCGCTGGGCTGGTACACCGCCCTGACCGTCGGGGATGCCCTGGACTTCGACGACGGCTTCCGGCTGGTGCAGGGGATCGCCCAGGACCAGGAAGAGGCTGCGTCTGGCGCCGGCGGCGGGCAGGTCATCTATCCCCGCTTGGACGCCGACTGGCAGCCCGCCCCGGAGCTGGCGGCGGCCATCGACGCCGCGCTGGTCGACGGCGGCGAGGTGTTTCCCAGTGTGGACCTGGGCGGATACGTGGTCCTCGCCGGGACCGATGCCGGCATCGGCCGGCTACTCGAAACCCTTCCACCAGTCCAGATTGGCGAGCGGCACTTCCCATTGCGCCTGGCGCTCCATGGGCCGTACCACAGCCCGCTGCTGTCAGGGGTGGCCAAGGCCGCGGCCGAGCGGTTCAGCGGCCTCGCGTGGAGCGCGCCCAGCCTTACCCTGATCGACGGCCGCGGGGCGCGCTTCACGCCCTGGGCCACCGATCCGGCCGACCTGGCCCGCTACACGCTGGGCGAGCAGCTCGTCACCCCGTACGACTTTGCGGCCGGGGCACGTGTCGCGCTGCGCGAGTACGCCCCGCAGGTCCTGGTCCTCACAGGGCCGGGCAACACGCTGGGGGGCGTGGCCGGCCAGCTGGTGGTGGCCGAGGGCTACCACGGCCTGCGAACGCGGGCCGACTTCGAGTCTGCCCAGGCCGGCGACTCGCCCCTGGTCCTGTCCATGCATCGGTAGTGCACGCCGAGCAGGCTGCGGCGCGGCTCCTTTTGGCGTCCCCGGCAGGATTCGAACCTGCGACCCGCTGCTTAGAAGGCAGCCGCTCTGGTCCACTGAGCTACGGGGACC
>JBBPIR010000009.1 GCA_038040195.1 Chloroflexota bacterium
CTGGTACCGAGGGAGGGACTTGAACCCACACGACCGTAATGGTCACTAGGTCCTGAACCTAGCGCGTCTACCAATTCCGCCACCTCGGCACCGCGGCGCCGGCGACCCCGGCGATGCCGCGCGATTCTAGCACCGGGCCTCGGGCGGGCCCGGACCCGGGTCAGAGCGTCTGGAGGTAGAGGCTGAGGACGGAGAACACGACCCACAGGCCGGCCAGGACAATGGTCAGGCGGAACAGGGTCCGCTCGATCCCGCGTCGGCTCCGGTACGCGGTGACCTCGCCGCCGAAGGCGCCACCCACGCCGGCGCCGCGCTGCTGGAGCAGGATGGCGACGGTGAGGGCCACGGCCAGGATGGATTGGACGAGGGCCAGAGCGGTCACGGGCCGCGAAGTATAGAGCAGCTCATCCGGCTCCAGCCTCGGCCAGCAGGCTGCGCCCGGTCATGGTCGGCGGAGCGGGGATGCCGAGCATCACGCAGATCGTGGGCGCCACATCGGCCAGGGTGCCGTCGCGAAGGCGGGCGTGTCGCCACGGCTCCCCCACCAGGACCAACGGCACGTCGGCCGTGGTGTGCGCCGTGTGGGGCTGGCCGTCCGCGTCACGCATCCGTTCCACGTTGCCGTGGTCGGCGGTGATGACCAGCGCCCCGCCGGCGGCAAGCACGGCGGCCGTGACGCGGGCCAGGCAGGCATCGATAACCGCCAGAGCCGCGAGTGCGGCATCCCAGCGGCCGGTGTGCCCGACCATGTCGGGATTGGCGTAGTTCATGACGATGAACGCATAGTCGCCGCTCGCCACTGCGGCCTCGAGGCGCTCGGTGATCTCCTCCGCGCTCATTTCCGGCGCGAGGTCGTAGGTCGGCACGTCGCGCCGGGAGGGAACAAGGCTGCGGTCCTCACCCGGGAACGGATCCTCGACCCCGCCGTTGAAGAAGTAGGTGACGTGCGCGTACTTCTCCGTCTCGGCCAGGTGCAGCTGCCGGAGCCCGAGCCGCGACAGATGGGCGCTCAGGGTGTCGACCACATGCGGCGGGAACGCCACCTGCACCGGGAGCTCATCGGGGGCCTGGTACTGGGTCAGGGTCGTGATCGACACCTCCTTGGGCATCGGCCCGCGGTCGAAAGCGGAGAAGTCGGGAAGCGCCAGCGCCTGGGTGAGCTGGCGAGCCCGATCGGCACGGAAGTTCAGGTGGACGACCGCATCTCCGTTGCCCAAGCGTGCGCCGGGCAGGACGATGGTCGGTTCGATGAACTCATCCCCGACGTCCGCCGCATGGGCCGAGGCGACAGCCGTCGGCCCGTCGCTGGCCGTCGGTCCACTGCCGTCGACGATGGCGTCGTAGGCGCGTTTCGTTCGATCCCACCGCGCGTCGCGGTCCATGGCCCAGAACCGACCGGAGACGGTGGCCAGCGTCGCCCGTCCCGCCAGCCGCTGGAGAAGCGCCGGGAGCAGGGCAGCCGCCGAGCGCGGTGGCGTGTCGCGCCCATCGGTGAAGGCATGCAGCAGCACCTGGTGAGAACCCAGCCCGGACCGATGCGCGAGCTCGGCCATGGCGACCAGGTGATCGTCCAACGCATGGATGCCGCCAGGACCGATGAGCCCAAGCAGGTGGAGTCGGGCTCCATGCTCGGCCGCGTGCCGGCAGGCGGCAACCAGGGCCGGGTTCTCGTCGAACGAACCGTCGGCGATGGCCCGGTTGATGCGCGGCAGGTCCTGGAGGACGGGGAAGCCGGCCCCCAGGTTGATGTGGCCGACCTCACTGTTCCCCATCTGCCCGGCCGGGAGGCCAACGGCCTCGCCGGCCGCCGCCAGCTGGCAATGGGGCCACTCGGCCAGGAGCCGCCGCCAGCTCGGCATCGGCGCCGCCGCCACCGCGTCGACGGAAGGGTCGTCACCGATGCCGAACCCGTCGAGGACGCACAGGACGACCGGACGGACCGCCGCCTCCACGACTCGAGCGTGGTCCTCAGCCCGCCGCCCGGACGATGGAGGCGAAGCCGGCCGGGTCCAGCGATGCGCCGCCAACCAGGGCCCCGTCCACGTCGGGCTGCGAGAAATACGCCTCGGCCATCCCCGGCGCGACGCTGCCTCCGTACAGGATGCGGACGGTATCGGCTGCCTCCGGATCCGCCGCGCGAAGGAGCCCCCGGATCAGCGCGGCGGCGGCTTGCGCATCGGCTGCGGAGGCCGCATCGCCGGTGCCGATGGCCCACACCGGCTCGTAGGCGACGACGAGGCCACTCCCCGCCAGCCGGTCGAGTCGGGAGATGGCGGCGCGGAGTTGGCGCTCGATCACCTGCTCGGTCGCGCCCTGACTTCGCTCCTCCAGGCTTTCGCCGATGGCCGCGATCGGGACCAGCCGGTGCTCCACCGCGCTGGCCACCTTGGCTGCCACGGCCTCGTCCGTCTCGCCGGCATAGCGGCGGCGCTCGGAGTGGCCGATGATGACGTAGCCGGCCACGCCGGCCAGCATGAGCGGAGAGATCTCACCGGTGAACGCGCCGGACTCCTCGGCATGCATGGTCTGGGCGCCGACCCCGACCGATGTCCCGCGCAACGCGGCCGCCACCTCGAGCAGCCAGATGGCCGGCGGGCAGACCACGACCTCGGCCCGGGCCCCGGACGTTGCCTTCGCCACGGCCTCCGCCAGGGCAACCGCTGCCTGGCGGTCTGACGGGTGCATCTTCCAGTTGCCGGCCACCAGGGGCCGCCGCCCCTGGGCCGTCACCGGTTCCGCCGGCCCGGCCGGCGTCGCGCCTCGCCTCCTGCCTCCGCCGCCAGCTGCTCCAGGCGGCGGAGACGATGGTGGACCGCCGAGCGCCCGAGCTGCAGGCCCCCGGCCAGCGCCTCGAGATCGGCCTCGGGATGCGTGCGTCGCGCGTCGGCGACGGCGCGCAGGCCGGGCGTCAGCTGGTCCAGCCGCCCCGCCGCCTCCAGCCGCTCGATGGCGCGGACCTGGCGTTCGGCGGCGTGCACCGTCCGGTTGACGTTGGCCGCCTCCGCGTTCAGCAGCCGGTTGAGCCGGTTCTGGACGTCACGGCCCACCTGCTCCACCTCGAAGTCGAGCAGGGCGCCGTGGGCGCCGGTCAGCTGGAGCAGCGTCGCGATCTCGTCCCGTCCCTTCAGGTACACCACCGCTCGGCCGCGCCGCTCGTACTCCGCGACGCGGATCCCGCTGGTCGTCAGCCGTCGGCGCAGGCGGCGAGACCGAGTGCGGTCCCGGAACACGAACTCGACGTGCGGACCGGTCGCGGAGAACGACAGCGACGCGCTGCCCAGGACGACGCCCCGCAGGAACGCGCGCCGGTCGCAGGCTGCCGCCGCTGCCCAGCGCCACTCCCCGCCGCGCCGCGGCGCCGCAACCGCCAGGTGGTGGCGCGTCCCCGACCCTCGATCAATCCGGCTCGGGATGGCGCGGCCCGCGGTCAGGCGCATTGCCGCCCGGGCGGTGGACGGATCCAGGGTCCGGATGGCGTCGCCGTCCTGAAAGCGGAGCCCCTCCAGCTCGGCCCGGCGGCAGCAGGCCCGGGCGGGCTCAATCCGGGCCAGCTCGCCCTTCACGTCTCGTGCGAGCCGCATCGGACGTCAGCTGGCGTTGGCTATCGGTCGCCGGAAGCGCTGTCGCTGGCGGGCGGGGCGGTCCTCCTGGAGCAGGCGGAGGAGGATCGCCGCGAGCTTGTCGGGGTCGTGGTGGTGCGCGTTCTGGTCGTCGATGAGGTCGTCCTCGACGACGACCACCGGGAGCTCCTCCAGCTGGCGGATGTCGAGCTGGACCGGTTCTCCCAGCCAGCCCGCCGGGCGGCGGGCGGATCGGTTCCGGTTCAAGAGCACGATGTCCACGAGCTGGTCGCCGACGTGGTCGAACAGCGTCGTCAAGTGCTGCGAGGCGGTGAAGCCGCTCGTCTCGCCGGGCTGGGTGGCGACGTTGCACACGTACACCCGGAGCCCCTCGGCGGCGGACAGCGCGTCGTGGATGTCACTGATCAGCAGGTTGGGCATCACGCTCGAGTACAGGCTGCCGGGCCCGATGACGATCAGGTCGGCCTCCAGGATGCGCTCCAGCGCTTCCGGGGTGGCCCGGACGTCCGGCGGGTCGATCTGGACCCGGGCGATGGGCTCGGTTGCGCGGCTGACCGCAGCCTGCCCGCTGATGAACCGGCCCGACGCCAGGCGCGCGGTCAGGTTGAGCGGGACGCTGGTGGCGGGCAGGACCTGGCCGCGCACGGCGAGCACCCGGTTCGACTCGCGGACGGCCTCGTCGAAATCGCCGGTCACGGCGGTCATGGCGGCGATGAACAGGTTCCCGAAGGCGTGGTCGTCGAGGCCCGACCCGGGGGGAAACCGGTACTGCATGAGCTGGGTCATGAGCGGCTCGGCATCGGCCAGGGCGGCAATGCAGTTCCGGATGTCGCCGGGCGGTACGATTCCCAGCTGCTGCCGCAGCCGGCCGCTGCTGCCACCGTCGTCCGCGACTCCCACCACGGCGGTGATGTTGGCCGAGTAGGCCTTGAGCCCGCGGAGCAGGGTCGACAGGCCGGTTCCCCCGCCGAGCGCCACGATCCGAGGGCCGCGGGCCAGGTAGCGCTTCGTGTACAGCACCTCCATCACCGAGTCGCCTCGGGTCACGAACGGCGAGATGACACTGTGCATGAGCTTCCACATGCCGAACCCGGTCAGCGCCACCCCGATGGCCAGCACGATGGCTGCCCGGATCGGCCGTTCGAGCTCGGCCCCCGCCAGAATTGCGAGCCCGGGGAAATCGATGATGAAGCGGCGATAGGCCTCGATCAGCAGGATGGCCGCGCCAAGGGCCAGGATGGTCAGGCCCAGCAGAGTGGCTCCCATCCAGCGCTTGATGTGCATGCCGGGATACAGCCAGCGGGGCAGGCGGGGCGTCCTCATCGACGCAGCTCCCGATGCATGACCGATACCGATGCGCCCTCCAGCTCGCCCAGCCGGCCGGCCAGCTCCTCGGCCAGCGCGATGGAGCGGTGATAGCCCCCGGTGCAGCCCAGCGCCACGGTCAGCCGCTCACGGCCGGCCGCCCGATAGGCGGGCACGGTCAGCTCAAGCAACTGAACGACGAGGTCGAGGAAGCGTTCAGCCTGCGGCTGCTCGAGGACGAATCGCCGGACCGGCGCCGACAGCCCGGACAGTGGCTGCAGGTCGGGCACCCAGAACGGGTTGGTCAGGAATCGAACGTCGAACACGAGGTCCGCCTTGTGCGGAAGCCCGAACTTGAAGCCGAAGGTCACGATCTCAACGGCGAGCTGTTCGGCGGGCGTGGGAGCCGGGCGGTCGGCCTGGGCCGGGGCCGCGGGCGCGCTCGTCGAGCGCCGCGGCCGAGAGCGCCGCGTCGGGCGATCTGCGGGAGCCACCGGGGTCCGCCTGGACGACACCGTTCCGAGTATAGCCGTCACTCGCGCGAATCCCGCCGTGGCGCGGGCCTCAGGCCGGCCAGCAGTCCCTCGATCGTGGCCGCGGCGGAGGCCCGCAGCGCGTCCTGGTCGTAGCCGCCCTCAAGGGTCAGGGCCACGCCCCGCAGGCCCATCCGACGAGCGAGCTTGCCAACTTCGAGGCCCACGGCCCGGAATCCTTTGCTGGTCACCATCAGGCCGGCCAGGGGGTCGTCGAGATGAGCGTCGAACCCGGCCGACACGAGGATGGCCGCCGGCGCGAAGGCCTCTACCGCCGGCAGGATCGTCTCGCTCCAACTTGCCACGAAGACCTCGTCGCCGCTCCCCGCGGGGAGCGGCACGTTCAGCAGCGTCTCGGTCCGTTCCGACGCCGATCCGGTGCCCGGGTACCACGGGAACTGGTGGGTGGACGCATAGAAGACGTTCGGATCGGCCTCGACGATGGCCTGCGTTCCGTCGCCGTGGTGAACGTCCCAGTCGAGGATGGCGACCCGGCGGGCCGCGCCCGAGGCCCCCACCGCGGCAGCCGCGACCGCAACGTTGTTGAGCACGCAGAACCCCTTGCCCCGGTCGCGATGGGCGTGGTGGCCCGGCGGTCTGACGGCGGCAAACGCCACATCCGCATCGCCGGCCACGACGGCCTCGGCCGCGGCAATGGCCAGTCCGGCGGCGAGCCAGGCGGCGGTGGGAGTCGCCTCCACCAGGTACGTGTCGGGGTCGGGCCAGCCCCCACCCGTGGCCGCGCGCGCCACGAGCCACTCCAGGTACCCCGCGTCGTGAACACGCATCAGCGTGTCAAGGGTGGCTGGCGCCGCGGACCGCTGAACCAGCCGCGCACTCGCCGCCTGCGTCCCGTCTGCCACCCCCGCCACGACGGCCTCGACGCGCTCCGGCCGCTCGGGGTGGCCCGGCCAGGCGTGGTCCGCCATGCCCGGATCGGTCAGGATCAGGACAACCGGCTCATCGGTCGACATCGGTGCCGGAAGCGCCCGGGGTGCCGGAAGCGCCCGGGGTGCCAGAAGGGCCGGAGTTGCGCTGGAGGGCGCGCACCACGAGCAGGGTCACCTCGAACAGGCCGTACATGAACAGCGCAAGGATGACCATCGAGAACGGGTCGCCACCGGGGGTGGCCACGGCCGACACGATGGCAATCAGGAGGATCACCCAGCGTCGTCGAGAGGCGAGCCAGGCCGGGGTCACGATCCCCAGCCGGGAGAGGACGATCAGAACGATTGGGAACTGGAGCATGAGCCCGAAGACGAGCATCAACGTGGTGACGAACCCGATGTATTCGTCGATCGTGAGCAGGGGCTCAATTCCGTCCCCGGCGAAGCTGAGAAGGAATACCAGCGCGTACGGGATGACCGCGAAGCCGATCGCCACGCCCAGCCCGAACAGGAGCAGGCCAGTCACGAGGAACGGCCACAGCATGCGACGCTCGCCGAGCAGCAGGCCGGGGGTCACGAAGCGCCAGATCTCGTACAGGATGACGGGCATGGCCAGCCCAACCCCGATGAAGCCGGCGACCTTCAGCCGAGCCACGAACGCGCCGGCGGGGCTCGTGAAGTAGATCGTGTCGAACTCGTCAGGCAACGGTCCGCGCAGGATTTGCAGCGCGGGGCCCGAGAGCACGAAGCCCACCACGGCCGCGATCGCGATGGCGGCGATGACCACCATCAACCGGCGGCGCAACTCCTCCAGGTGCTCGACCATGGTCATGGTCGGGCCTTCGCGGCTCACCCGCTCACCGGGAAGCTCGCGGGCGGGCGGTCAGGTCTTCGGCGTGGTGTCGGACGACTTCGGCTCGCCGCGAATCGATTCCTCGATCTCGGTCGAGGCCTTGCGAAACTCGCGAATGCCACGTCCGATGGCGTTGCCGATGTCTGGCAGCCGACCGGGCCCGAACAGGATGAGCACGATCACCAGGACGATGATGAGCTCGGGGGCTCCGATAGTTGGCATCTTGCGGCCGACTCTCCTCAGCTGGTGGCGCCGAGTGTAGCACCGGCCCCGCGCATTTCGTCCAGCCAGCCCAGGGCTGCCTCGCCGGCCGCGCGCTGCCAGTCGGGCCCTCGCGCGCGTTCGGCAATGGCCCGCGACAGGTTGATCAGGCCCGGCGCCCGGGTCCCGTGGCAGCAGGCGAGGGCGGTCACCAGTTCGCCGCCCTGTGCGCCCACGCCCGGCACCAGGAACGCGGGCCCCGGGACCTCCTCGCGGAGGCGGCGCAGCTCGCCCGGCGCGGTGGCACCGACCACCAGCCCGACCCGGCCGTCCGGCCATCGCTCGGCCGCCCAGCGCGCCACGACCGTCGCCAGCGGACGGCCTTCGACCGCGAGATCCTGGAGCCGCCCTGCGCTCGGGTTGGACGTGCGGACGAGCAGGTACACGAGCCGCCCAGGGAATGCCAGGAACGGCTCGATGGCGTCCTCGCCGAGGTAGGGCTGCACGGTCACCCCGTCGGCGGCCAGGCGACCCAGCAGCGCCTCCGCGTAGCGCTCGGCGGATGGACCGATGTCGCCGCGCTTGGCGTCGATGATGACCAGCGGCCCAGGTGGCACCGCGGCGCGGACCCGCTCCAGGGCCGCCCACCCCGCCGATCCGAATGCCTCGAAGTAGGCCGTGTTGAGCTTCACCGCCGCCGCCGACTCCGCCGCCGCCTCGACCAGACCGCGGGCGAAGGCCTCGATGCCGCGGACGTCTGGGGGCAAGCTCTCCGGCAGGGCCTCGGGGCGCGGATCGATGCCCAGGCACAGCGGCGCCCCGAGCGCCGCGACGCGCTCGCGCAGACGCTCCAGCGGCGGCCGGGAATCGCTCACCCGACGGTCACCATCCGCTCCGCTCCACGTCCGAGCGTCCGCCGGCCCGCCAACGGCGACGCGTCGGCGGTGGCGTAGTCGAGCACGCGCAGCTGGAGTCGCGGCTCCCCCTGGAACGTGCGCTCCTCGAGGGTTGCCACGACGTCGATGGCCGCCCCGGCCGGCGGGGTCTCCCGCTCCGCGCCGACGCTGAAGGCGATGCCGTCGATCGTCTCGGCCCCGCGCCGGAGGCGGATTGACAGGTGGTCGGCGCCCGCCCCAACTCGTCGGGCGTCGCCCACCGTCAGGCCCGTCACCGCCAACATCGGCTGCTCGTGGCCCGGTCCGTAGGGCGCCAACTGCGCCAGCTCGCGCAAGAGCGGCCACCCGACGTGGCGCGCGGTCAGGACCAGGTCCACGCTGAGCTGCCCGGCGCGGGCGACGACCTCGGTGGCGTCGGGCGGGAAGGGCCGGGGCAGGGCGCCAAACGCGTCGGCGAAGGCGTCCCACGCCTCGGGGAGGGCGCTGAACCCCCCAGCCGCCGCGTGCCCGCCCCGCTTGGTCAGGTACGCTCCACAGGCCTCCAGCCCGAGGGTCACGTGGAAGTCCGGCGTGGCCCGAACCGACCCCCGGATCTCCGACTCCAGCAGCGCGGCGGCGGCCACCGGTCGCGCCAGCTCATCGGCCAGGCGGCCCGCGACCAGGCCCAGCAGGCCCGGGGCCCAATCGTCGTGGCGGAGGGCGAGGGGGCCCACGCCCGGGGCCGCGGCGGCCAGCTGGCGGGCGGTGTCGATGGCGACGGTGGTCAGCTCGCGGCGGCGCAGATGGACCTCCTCCAGCTCGGCGAGCCGCGCCTGGGCGGCGTTCGGGTCTTCCTCGACCAGCAGGTCCAGCGCCAGCTCGGCATCCGCGATCCGCCCGGCCGCGTTCAGGCGCGGGACGATACCGAACCCCACGTCCCGGGCCGTCGGCGGCCCGGGGTCCTCGCGGGCCCGCGCCACCAGCCCGCTGAGGCCGGGGTGCCGGGTGGTCGCCAGCTCGGCCAGGCCCAGACGGACGATGGCGCGGCACTCCCCGGTCATGGGCGCCAGGTCGGCAATCGTCCCGATCGCGGCCAGGGCTGCCAGGTCGGGGGCCGCCAGGCCCTGCCGAGCCAGGAGGGCGGTGGCCAACCGGTACGCCAGCCCCGCACCGGTCAGGTCAGGGTTCGGGTAGGCGCAATCAGACCGATGCGGATCGACCACCGCTACCGCGGCCGGCAGCACCGCCGGCGGGATGTGATGGTCGGTGACCACGACGTCCATTCCCAGCTCCCGGGCAGCCTGGACCTCGACCCGGTTGCCGACCCCGCAGTCGCAGGTGACGACCAGGCGCACGCCCCGCTCGGCCAGGGAGCGGAGGCCGTCGATCGACAGCCCGTAGCCTTCCGCCAGGCGCGACGGGACGTATCGGACCGGCTCAACCCCCAGCCGGCGGAGGGCCAGGACCCAGATCGCGACCGCCGTCATCCCGTCGGCGTCGTAGTCCCCCCAGATCGCGATCGGCTCGCCATGCTGAACGGCCGCGTCGATCCGATCCAGCGCCGCCTGGGCATCGGTCATCAGCTCCAGGGGTGCCAGGTCGGCTGGTCCGGCGTTCAGGAAGCGGGCCAGGTCAGCATCGGTCCAGAACCCGCGTCGAGCCAGCAGGGTTGCCACCGGTGCACCGAACCCGGCGAGCAGCGGCGGATGCTCGAGCGGTGTCGGGAGCAGCCACGTGAACCGGGGTTGGATCATGTGCCGCCATGGTAGAGGCGGGCGGTGGCGGGCGACTTACCGGGTCGGCGCGCGGCGTGCCTTCCGGCGAGCGGCCCACTCGTCCCACGCCACCAGGATCTGGCTGGCGTTGAAGATCGACGAGTACGTCCCGCTGATGATCCCGATCAGGAGCGCCAATGTGAAGGTCTGGATCGTGACCGGCCCCAGGAGGAGCAGGGCGCTGAGGGTCACGACCACCGTCAGCGAGGTGTTGATCGAGCGGCCGATGGTCTGCAGGATCGAGTGGTTCACGATCGCCCCGAACG
This sequence comes from Chloroflexota bacterium, assembly GCA_038040195.1. NCBI lineage: Bacteria > Bacillati > Chloroflexota > Chloroflexota bacterium. The sequence continues at coordinate 10,277 of JBBPIR010000009.1, forward strand.
GCTCGCCGGCGTGGCGCAGCCGGTTCTCACGGATCCGGTCGAACACGACGATCGTGTCGTGAACCGAGAAGCCGACCACGGTCAGGATCGCGGTCACGAACAGGGCGTCGAACTCCACACCGAAGAAATAGCCCAGGACCGCGAAGGCACCGACCACGACTACGACGTCGTGCAGGAGCGCGACGATGGCCGCGGTCCCGAACCGGAAGCCGAAGCGGTACCACAGGTAGAGGAGGATGAACAGCTCACCGACGGCGATGATGATGATCGAGCTCCGGATGAGCTCGGTCCCGATGATCGGCCCCACGGTGTCCAGGGACCGGGTCTCCGATGCCCCGAACCGGTCCTCGAGCGCCGCCGCGAGCTCCTCGATGGGCGTGCCCTCGACGGTCGGCGGTGGGGCGGGGGTCGGGGCCGGAGTGGGGGTCGGACTGGGTGTCGGCGATGGCGTCGGGGCCGGAGTGGGAGTCGGACTGGGTGTCGGCGACCCTCCCGGGCTGCCGCTCGCTGCCGGCTCGGTGGTGGCCGAAGGAGCCGCACTTGCCGATGGAGCCGCGCTCGCCGAGGCCGATGCTGCCGGGCTGGCAGACGCGGACGGCAGTGGAGTCGGGACCCCACCCACGACCGGGAACTCGACCGGGCTCAGCCGGATCTCCAGGTAGCCGCTGTCGACCGCCTTGACCGTGGCCTCGGTGTGCCCGAGCTCGATCAGCGCCGCCTGCACAGTCTCCGGAGTGGGATCGTCCGCGAATCGGACCTGCCAGACCGTGCCGCCCGTGAAATCGATGGATGGCTTCAGGCCACCCAGGGCGATGAATATGAGACCGGGGATCGTGATCAGCGCGCTGAAGAGGAAGTACCAGCGGCGCTTGCCCACGATGTCGTACATCGGTCAGCGCTCCACGTGGTAGTACTCGATCCGCCGCCCGCGCTCGGTGTGGATCATCAACCGAAGGAGCGTGCGGGTCACCACCACGGCGCTGAACATTGAGACCAGCACGCCGATGCCCAGAACCAGCGCGAAGCCGCGGATCACGCTGGTCCCCTGCCAGAACAGCCACGTCGCGATCAGGAGCGAGCTGACGTTGGAATCCAGGATGCTCGACCAGGCACGGTTGAAGCCGGCCTCGATGGCCGGGCCGAGGGTCTTGCCGGCCCGGATCTCCTCCTTCATCCGTTCGAAGATGAGGATGTTGGCGTCGACCGCCATGCCGATGCTCAGGATGAACGCGGCCACGCCGGCCAGGGTCAGGGTGACCGGGACGAGGCGGAAGACGGCGTACACCACCAACGTGTAGAACAGAAGAGCCAGCGACGCCAGGAGGCCGGGCAGGCGGTAGTTGGCGATCATGAAGAACAGGACCAGGGCCAGGCCCACCGCCCCCGCCACCAGCGCCTGGTCGAGGAAGTCACGGCCCAGGGTGGGCTGGATGGCGGTCACCTCCTGGACGCGCAGGGAGACGGGCAGGGCGCCGAAGCGAAGCTGGTTGTACAGGGTGGTCTGCTCGACCGCGGCCTGTGCGCCGGTGCCGACGGTGATGATCGTGCGCCCACCGCAGATGGCGGCTTGGATGGTTGGGACCGTGATCACCTCGCCGTCGAGGGCGATGGGTCCCGGCAGCTGCTGGTGGGTGCGGGTGTACTCGCACCAGATGTCCTGCGCCGAGGGTCGGCCGTCCTTGGGCTCCGTGCTGAGCTCGAAGCTGACGCCCAGCTGACCGCCCTGGCTGGTGTCCGGCACCACGCTCCCCTGCTGGATCTCACCACCGTCGAAGAGCACGTTGACCGTCCCGGCGTTGACCAGCTCGACGACGTTCTGACCCGCCTCCAGGGGCGTCCCGGCAGGGTCGATGAACTGGAGCTGGCCGGTGGAACCGACCAGTTCGAGGACCTGGTTGCGGTCGCTCACGCCCGGGACCTCGACCACGATCCGCTGCTGCCCGTTGGCGCCGACTTCGGTCCGAACCTGGGGTTCGGTCACCCCCAGCCCGGCCACGCGACGCTCGATGATGGCGCGCGCGAACTCGACCCGCTCAGGGGTCGGTGGCTCGTCGCCCTCCAGGGCCTGGACTTCGAGGGTGACGCCGATCCCGCCCTGCAGGTCGAGGCCCAGCACGGTCCGGATGCTGTCCGGCAGCGGCAGGAAGGTCATCCCGGTCGTCTTGCGCGGGATGTCGATGTAGAGGGCCAGCAGCGTGATCGCCAGGATCACCCATGGGGCCATGCGGCGCCAGGTCATGCTCGGCGGGGAGTCCCTCCAGCCCTCGGACAACAAACGCGCCGCCATGCGGCGGCCGGGCCAGAGTATAGGTGCGCCCCTCGGACCGGGCAAGAAACGGTCAGGCCAGGCGACCCTCGCGGGCCAGCGCACTCTTCAGGCGCTCGGCCAGAACGCGGCTCATGAGCGGGGCGTCCGCGATTTCGTCCACCGACGCGTCGCGCAACGCCCGCACGCTGCCGAAGCGCCGGATCAGGGACGCCCGCCGGGCTGGACCGATGCCCGGAACGTCGTCGAAGACACTGCCCAGCGCGCGACGGCCGCGGACCTGGCGGTGGTAGGTGATGGCGAACCGATGCGCCTCGTCGCGGATGCGCTGGACCAGGTACAGGGCCGGGGCCGTGGCGGGCAGCACGATCGGCGCGGACCGCCCGGGAACGTACAGCTCCTCGAAGCGCTTCGCGAGGCCCGCCAGCGGGATCTCATTGAGGCCCAGGCCACGCACGACCCGGGTGGCGGCCGAGAGCTGCCCCTTCCCGCCATCGACGATGACCAGATCCGGGAGGGCCCACTCACCGGGCTCCGCGGTGTCGTCCTCGGCGCCGACCGCGGACAGCTCCAGGGCGCCGGTCTCACGGCGCAGGCGAGCGGCGCGCCCGAACCGCCGCTCGAGGACCTCGGCCATCATCCGGAAGTCGTCAGGCGTCTCGCCGCTCCGGATCCGGAACCGGCGGTACTGCTTGGGATCGGGTGCCCCATCGGTGAAGACCACCATGCTTCCCACCGCGCTGGTGCCCTGGATGTTGCTCATGTCGTAGCACTCGATGCGCCGCGGCGGCTTGGACAGGCCGAGCGCGGCCGTGAGGCCGGCCAGGGCCTCGGCCCGGGCCCCCTGATCCGCCAGCCATTCCGCTCGGTCCTTGGCCAGGGCTTCGGATGCGTTTTCCGAAGCGAGGGCAACCAGGCGGCGCTTGGGCCCGCGTTCCGGGACGTGGAGCCGGACCCCGCTGCCCCGCCGCTCGCGCAGAAACACCGCCAGGCCCGGCATGTCGGCCGGCGCCATCGGCAGCAGGATGGAGCGCGGCGGCCGCTCCGTGGCCGCGTAGTACTGCTGCACGAACGAAGCCAGCACCTCGTCGCTACCGACGTCGCCGGCGCCCTCCACGATGAAATGCTCGCGGCCGATCATCTTCCCGTTGCGGATGACGAAGACCTGGAGGCAGGCCTCGGTGCCATCCCGCGCCAGGCCGATGACGTCGTGCTCCGCGCGGCTGAAGGCGGCGACCTTCTGCTGCTCGATGGTCCACTCCACCGCCTTGAGCTTGTCGCGCGCCACGGCGGCCGCCTCGTATCGGAGCGCCTCGGCATGGCCGTCCATCTCGCGCCGCAGGTCGTCCGCGATGCCCTCCTGGCGGCCCTCGAGGAAGTCCACCACGCGATCGATGGTGGCCCGGTAGGGCGCCGGCTCCACGGCTCCGATGCACGGGCCCTGGCAGCGCTTGATGTGGTACAGCAGGCACGGCCGCTCGAGCACCCGCTTCCCGGCCGGGATGTCCAGGTCACAGGTGCGGAACGGGAAGATCTTGCTCAGCAGGCGGAGCGTCTCGTCGACGGAGGACGCGGAGGCGTAGGGCCCGAAATAACGGCTTCCGTCGCGTACGAGCTTGCGGGTGCGGACGATGCGTGGGTAGTCATCGCCCAGCGTGATGCGGACGAACGGGTAGCTCTTGTCGTCGCGCAGCCGGATGTTCCACCGCGGCCGGTGCTCCTTGATGAGGTTGCCCTCGAGGAGGTACGCCTCGCCGATGGTGTCGGTGACGATGTACTCGATGTCGGCCGTGTCGGCCACCAGGCGCGCGTGCCGCGCCTCCTCCTGGCCGCTGGCGCCGAAGTGATTCCGGACCCGGCTCCGGAGGGAGTTCGCCTTGCCCACGTACAGGACGCGCCGGTCCGCCGCCCGGAACAGGTACACGCCCGGGGCGCTGGGGAGCTGTCGGAGGATGGCACGCAGGTGGGCCGACTGCGGCCGGAGAGTGGCCACCGCCCGATTCTAGGCGGGCGACGCGTAGACCGGGTTCAGGGGCTGCCAGTCGAGCTCGGGCTGCCGGTCGAGATCGGCGTCGGCATCGGCTCGGCGAGCGCGGCCGCCAGATAGGCGTGGAGCGGCGTGTAGTCCGCCCCGTTGGCTCGACCGATCACGACCAGGGTGTAGCGGCCATCGGAGGTCGTGGTGGCCTCGAGGATGACACCCTCGGTCAGCGCGACGCGCCGGTCGGCCGACAGATGACCGCTCAGGAGCGCCAGGTCGATGGCCGACAGGTCGGTGGCCAGGTGGGTGGCCAACGCATCCATGAGCGCCAACCCGGGCCCGATCGACCCCGGCAACCCGTCACCCAGCCGGGCGCGCAGCGCGGCCAGGACGCGCTGCTGGCGTTCCGAGCGTGCGAAGTCGCCCGCCTCCTCGGGGACCGACGTGTATCGCGCCCGCGCGTAGGCCAGGGCCGAGGTGCCGTCCAGCTCGAGCGGTCCGGCCTCGAAGGTGCCGGCCTCGAAGAAGCCGTTGTCGTAGTTCTGCTCGTTGAGCGTGTAGGCGAAGGCGCGTGGGTTGTCGATCGTCACGCCGCCGACCGCGTCCACGACCGCGGCCAGCCCGTCAAAGTCGAGGGCGATCCAATGGTCGATCGTGAGCCCGGTCACGTGCTCCAGGACGTCGCTGGCCGCGCGCCCCGCCTCGTGCACGCCATCGATATCCCAGCCAGCCGAGAACGATTCGTTGATCTTGCCGTTCTCCGGGAAGAGCGGGTGGCCCTCCACCCACAGGTCGCGGGGAATGGCGATCAGCGTGGTCGCGCCGGTGGCCGGGTCGACGGACAGGATGTTGATCGAGTCCGCCAGGTACTGACCCCCATACCCTTCGCGGCCGGCGTAGCCGAGGAACGCGACATTCACCGCCTGGCTCCCGCTCAGCGGGCCCAGCAGGGACGAGGAGAGACTTGGGGCGCTGCTCACCGCCCGGTTGAACGCGTCGACGCGCTGCCAGAGCAGCACGGCGCCCAGGACCACGCCACCGATCACCAGCAGGAGGCCCGACAGGAGGACCCGTCGGACCGGCACCGCGCCGGCCGCCGGTTCGGCCGCCCGACGGGCGTCCGCCCGCACGGACGCGTCGCGAGCCACGGCCAGCTCCTCGCGCCACTGGCCCGTGTCGACACCGCGCTTCCGCAGGCGTTCCTCGCGGGCCACGGCCGCATGCAGGCGTCGGGTGCGGGCCGATGGGCGGGCGTGGTCGCGCCCTGCGCGGCGGAACATCAGCGGCGGGTCAAGTCCGGCGGGATCTCCTGCAATCGAGCGCCGGAAGGATAGCGGCTCGGCATCCGCCGCTAGATGCCCGCCGCGTCGCTCCCCCAACGCTCGCCGATTACCGCCTCGGCGGCGTGCAGGCTCTGCCGGTCGCCGGTCACCGCCGCAAGGAAGGCATCGCGCTCGAGCGTGTATGCGACCAGGTCGCCCGAGGCGGTTACGCTGGCCGTGCGCGGCACGTCGCGGAGCAGCGCGATCTCCCCGTATGAGTCACCGGCCAGCATGCGTCGCACCAGGCGGCCATCAACGGACACCTCGGCGGCGCCCTCCGCCACGATATAGAACCGATCTCCAACCTCACCCTGGCGAATCACCTCCGCGCCATCGCGGAATCGCATCGCTGTCAGGTCGCTCGCCACCTGCTCGAGCACCGTCAGCGGCAGCATTCGCAGCATGGGAACGCCACTCAGCAACGCCAGTTCGCGCGCCGGGATGATGGCGTGGGCGTCGGTCGCCGAGACGCGAGGCCAGGAGACGAGCGCCAAAACGGGCAGCATCAGTCCGGTTGCGATGAGGGCGCCCTGCACGCCCAGGAGCGCGACGAGGGGCGGCGCCAGCGCAGCACCCACCCCCACGGTCAGCATCACGATTGCCTCCAGCATGCCGAAGACGCGCCCGCGCACGGCGTTTGGCACGCTGCGCTGGATCAGGCTGAAGCCCGCGATATCGAGCACCGCGTTGCCGGCGCCCACCAACGCAAGGCTGAGCAATGCGACACCGGCCAACGGCACAAGGCCCACGAGCAGGATCGGTCCACCCCACAAGACCAGCCCCAGGAAGAACGGCGGCGCGAGCCGGGCTCGACCAACCAGCACCACCGCGGTGAGGGCACCCATCAGTCCACCCGCACCGATTGCCGCGTTCAGATAGCCGACGCCCTCCGTGCCAAGCCCCAGCAGCTCGACCGACGCGACCACCAGAAGGACGCTCAGGATTCCGCGTACCAGGGTCTGCGCTCCGAACAGGCTCAGCAGCAGCGCAGCGTGTGGATAGGCGGCCAGGGCTCTCACCCCGCCCAGCAGCATGCTCAGCGTCCCCACCCGCTCCGCCACCCGCCGGATCTGCTGCCCCGGTCGTATCCCGATCACGATGCCTGCAGCCACCGCGAACGCGACCGCCGGGGCAGCAAAGGTGAGCGCCGCCTGGTCGGTCGCCACCAGCAGGCCGCCAATCACGGGACCAGCCAGAATGCCGATCGCCTCCAGGGTGCTCGACGCGACGTTGGCGGCGACCAGCTCTTCCGGCGAGCGCGCCAACGACGGCATGAGCGCCATGTGCGTGGGCCGATGCAGGACCGCCAGCAGGGCATCGAGTGGGGCGATCACGTACACCACGAGCGGTGACAAATCGGCTGCCACGCTGAGAGCCGCCAGCCCGATGAGGACCGCCCGTCCGCTGTGCACCCCGAGCAGCACCCGATGCCGAGGCAGCCGATCGGTGAGGGAGCTGATTGCCGGCGCCAGCAATGCCGCGGGCAGGGTTCGCGCCAGGCCTACAAGGCCCACCGCCGCGATCCCGCCCGCCTCGAACGCGAAGACGAAGAGCGCCACCAGCCAGGCCCACTCGGCCGCCCAGCCGGTCATCCAGCCGAGTTCGGCGCGGCGGATATCCGGGTTCGCAAAGGCCCGTCGCAGCGCAGACACGGCGACGGTGAGGCTGTGCATCATCCGGCGCCCGATGCTACGCCTCTACATTGGCGGTAAGCCGTCGACGTCACCCTTCGCCCATGGGAATGACCACCTCCGCCGGTACGTTGCCAGGGAGCACGCCGGCCAACCGCAAACGCCGCCAACCCGGGAGTTGGTTGGAGGAAGGGGTTAGGGGGGCGGTGCGATTCGGATGGAGTCGAGGATCTGCTGGAGCTCGGCCTCAACGGCAGCATCAGGCTGCGCGGGCTCGCGTGCGTGGGTCACGATCCGGACGCCATCCACATCCAGGATCTGCACGCGAAGCGTCTCGCCGGTCGCGAGACCGGCCGTGTCATCGGCTCCGCTCCAGGGGATGACTTCGGGACAGTCCTCCGCGAGGTCGAGCGCGGTTAGCTCGATCTCCTTTCCTCGGAATGCGCCGACGGTGACGTCTACTGGATCGGTCGCCCGGAATCCGGGCTGGCTCGAAAGCGCGCCGACAAGATCATCGACCGACGGTCCGATCGCTGGCTCGAGCCCGCCGGCGGCGGGATCGCAGGGGTCGACGTAGAGGTTGTCGGCTGTCCAGAAGGCGAACGCGTAGGTGATTTCCGGGGGCGTGTACCACAGGACGGTGGCGACGTCGGCCCTCGAGTACCCGACGTGCCATCCCGGTGGATCTCCGTCGGGAATGTCGAATGCGAGGTCTACCGGGAACTGGTCGAGCACATAGGTGCCCGGGTCGAGGATCGCCGTCGAACCGAGATCGCGAAGCGGGCGAACTAGTGCGGAGGGAGAGACAGTCGGCGGGGTACTCGCCGGCGTACATGCGGCCAGCAGTGAGGCCGACACCACCAGCAAGCCCACGTTCACCGCCTGCGGCGTCCAACTCATGGTCACACCTCCTTCGCTCTTCACGCAGGCCGAACGAGGGGCGGCACCTCACCCGCGAGTATGCGCCGGCGGGCAAGCCGAAGTCGCTCCGACCTGGCGGAGCAGCACGGCGCTGAGCAGGCCCTTGACCACGTCGCTCTGCGCACCCGGGTCGCCTAGAGGCACGACCTGTTCGAGCAGATCGACATCGACCAGCCGCGAGGAGCTGGCGGTGGCCGTCTGATGGGCGCCAACCCGTGAGCCGTCGTTGATCGCCCGGTAAGCGGGTTCCGCCATCCTCGGCCGAGACGATGGCGCCATCAACCGCAGCACCGGCGGCTGACGGCCTGCTCGCGTCGCTCGATCCCGAGCAGCGGGCGGCGGCCGAGCTGCCGGATGGGCCGGCCCAGGTCATCGCCCCGGCCGGCAGCGGCAAGACGACGACCCTCATCGCCCGCCTCGGCGTGCTCCTGGCGCGCGGCGTGGCACCCGATCGGATCGGCGTGGTCACCTTCAACCGCGACGCCGCCGCCGAGCTCTCGGCCCGCATCGCCAGCCGACTCACGCCGCACGTGCCCGGCGCCGCGGCGATCGAGGTCCGGACCCTGCACGCCATGGCGCGGCAGGTACTGCTCGATGCCGGGCGCCCGGTCCGGCTGATCCCCGACCGTCTCCCACTGCTGCGCGCCGCGCGTCGGCGGGCGCTCGCCGGGGTGCGCGTCGGCCCCGGCGACGATCCGCCGCCCGAGCCTCCCGATCCAGCTGTGCTCGACACCGTCGTCTCGGCCTGGAAGGTCGAGGGCCGAACGCCGGGGCCCGAGGCGGCAGCCGCGGTCGACGCCTTCGCGGCGCTGATGTCGATCCGAGGCCAGATCGACTTCGACGACCTGGTGGTGGGGGCGGTGGCGGCGCTCGAGGCAGACCCGCAGCTCCGCGGCCGCTGGCAGGCGCGCTTCAGCCACCTGCTCGTCGACGAGTTCCAGGACGTCGACGCGGCACAGCTGCGCCTCGTCCGGCTCCTCGCGGCACCCGAGGACAACCTCTTTGTCGTTGGCGATGATGATCAGACGATATACACCTGGCGCCTGGCCGATGTCCGGCGCATCCTCGAGTTCCCAAACCGGTATCCGGACGCGCGGCGGGTGATCCTGGAGGTGAACTACCGATGCCCGCCGGCGGTGGTCGCGGCCGCGGACCGGCTGATCGCCAACAACCGCGAGCGGGTCCCGAAACGCCTCCGCGCGGCGGTCAGCGGCCGCCGGACGCCAGCCGCAGTCCCGATCACCACCTGGGCCCTGCGCGGCCCGGACGGCATCGATGACCTGGCACGTATTCTCCCCGCTTGGGCGGCCGACGCCGGGCGCCTGGCGGTGTTGGCCCGGACCCGGGCCGAGCTGGGGCCGCTCATCCTGGCCCTCCTGCGGAGCGGGATCCCGCACGCCACGAACGTGCCGTCGCCGCTCCAGGCCGAGCCGCTGGACGCGCTGCTCGGTGACCTGGCGTCGGGCGATCCGTCCGCACCACCCCTCCCCGCCCTGCTCCGGGCGCGAGCCGTGCGCAGCTGGCGCCGCGCGGACATGGCGGACCGGCTGGGCGAGGAGGACCACGCCGCGCTGGATGCGCTCATCGGGTGGGCGGTGGGGCACCGCCGCAGCGACGCCTTCCTGGCGGCTTTCGCCGAGGCCCGCGCCCGGCTCGCGGCACTCCGCGATCCGGGTGCCGCGATTGAGCTGGCCACCGTCCACGGCGCCAAGGGACGCGAATGGCCCACCGTCGTCGTGCTCGGGATGGAGATCGAGCGGTTCCCGAATCGGCGGGCCGTGGCGGGGGCGTCCGACCCTGTGCGGGCGTTGGAGGAGGAGCGCCGCCTGGCCTACGTTGCCGTCACGCGCTGCCGCCGGAACCTGGTCCTGGCGTGCGATCCCGACCGAGTGTCACCCTTCGTGGCCGAGATGATGGGCCTGCCGGAGCGGGCTCGGGCCGCCACCTACAGACCAACCTCCGGCGCCACGGTCACGAGGTAGCGGACCATGTTCGCGACGTGGTCGTCGAAGTCGAGGCCGATCTCATCGGCTCCAGCCAAGAGCATCTCGCGCGGTACGGCGCGCGCGAAGGCCTTGTCCTTCATCCGCTTGCGGACATTGACCGGCTCGACATCGGCCAGCTGCTTCGACGGCCGCATGAGTGCGACCGCCACCAGGAAACCGGCCAGCTCATCGCAGGCGTACACGAAGTGGTCCAGGCGGCTCTCGCGAGGGATCCCGAGGGCATCGTTGTGCGACCGCACCGCGTGGACGACGTCCTCCGGATATCCGAGCCGCGCGAGCTCGTCCGCCCCGATCGCCCCGTGGGTGGCGGGATCGGGGAAGCGCTCGTAGTCCAGGTCGTGGAGCAGCCCGGCGATCCCCCACCACTCCACGGTTGCCGGGTCCCCACCCTCATCGGTGGCGTAGCCGCGCACGCCGGCCTCCACCAGCAGCCCGTGCTTGCGCAGCGACGGGTTGGCGTTCCACTCGTGGAGCAGCGCCAGTGCCTCGTCGCGGGATGGCACGGGCGTCAAGCCGAGACGGCTGCTGCCCGCCGGGTGGGTCGGGTCCGGCGAGCGGGGCGCAGCCGCTCCGGTAGCCCCAGGACCCGGCGCAGGTACAGACCGGTGTAGGACGCGGGGTCCTCGGCGACCGCCTCGGGGGTTCCGGACGCGATCAATGCTCCGCCCGCATCGCCCCCTTCCGGGCCGAGGTCAACCACCCAGTCGGCGGACTTGATGACGTCCAGGTTGTGCTCGATCACGATGACCGTGTTCCCCGCGTCGGCCAGCCGGCTGAGCACCTTCAGGAGACGGGCGACGTCGTCGAAGTGGAGGCCGGTGGTGGGCTCGTCGAGGATGTAGACCGTGCGCCCGGTTGCGCGGCGCGACAGCTCGGTAGCCAGCTTGACCCGTTGCGCCTCGCCGCCGGACAGGGTGGTTGCCGGCTGGCCGAGGTGGACGTAGCCCATGCCCACGTCCTGGAGGGTCTGCAGCCGGTTGCGGATGGCAGGGATGGGCCCGAAGAAGTCGAGCGCCTCGTCGACCGTCATCTCGAGGATCTCGGCCACGTTGCGGCCCTTGTAGTGGATCTCGAGCGTCTCGCGGTTGTAGCGCTGGCCCTTGCACACTTCACAGGCCACGTACACGTCCGGCAGGAAGTGCATCTCGATCTGCACGATCCCCGCTCCCTCGCATGCCTCGCAGCGGCCGCCCTTGACGTTGAAGCTGAACCGGCCCGGCTTGTAGCCGCGCAGGCGTGATTCGGGGACGGCGGCCAGGAGCTCACGCAGGGGCGCCCAGAGGCCGGTGTACGTGGCGGGGTTCGAGCGCGGGGTGCGCCCGATGGGGCTCTGGTCGATCTCGATCACTTTGTCGACCCGGTCCACGCCGTCGAGCCCCGCATGCCGGCCTGCACGTTCCCGGGCGCCGTGCAGCCGCTGGGCCAGGGCCGGGTACAGGATCTGGGTCACCAGGCTCGACTTGCCCGACCCGCTGACCCCGGTCACCGCCACCATCCGGCCCAGGGGAAAGCCGACGTCGATCGACCGCAGGTTGTTCTCGGCCGCTCCCCGCACGGTCAGCCACTCTCCGCTCCCCGTCCGGCGGCGGCGCGGCACCGGGATCGAGCGGTCACCGCGCAGGTAGTCGGCAGTGATCGAGCGCTCGTTGCGGAGTAGCTCGTCCAGCGGCCCGGAGTGGATGAGACGCCCCCCGTGCTCTCCCGCCCGGGGCCCGATGTCCACCACCCAGTCCGCGGCCCGGATCGTCTCCTCGTCATGCTCGACCACGATCAGGGTGTTGCCCAGGTCGCGCAGCCGGCTCAGGGTGGCGATGAGCCGCGCGTTGTCGCGCTGGTGGAGGCCGATCGACGGCTCGTCGAGGATGTACAGCACGCCCATCAGGCTGGAGCCGATCTGGGTCGCCAGCCGGATGCGCTGGGCCTCCCCCCCACTCAGGGTGCCCGACGCCCGGTCCAGGGTCAGGTAGTCGAGCCCGACGTCGACCAGGAACCCCAGGCGGGATCGGACCTCCTTGAGCACCTGGCGGGCGATCGTGTTCTCGCGATTGGTCAGGCGCCCGGGGAGGGATCGGTGCCATTCGAGCGCCTCGGTGATCGACAGTCGGGTCGTCTCGATGATGTTGCGACCGCCCACCGTGACCGCCACCGACTCCGGTCGAAGCCGCATCCCGCCACAGGTGGGACAGGGGCGGCTGGCCATGTAGCGCTCGATCTCGGTCCGGGTGGCCTCCGAGCCCGTCTCTCGGTATCGGCGTGCGAGGTTGGGAAGGACGCCTTCGAAGGTGGTGGTGAACTCGTGGCTGGCGCCCGACCGGGACCGGTAGGTGACGACCACCCGCTCCCCGCGATTGCCACGCAGCAGGATCTCGCGCGCCTCCTCGCTCAGCTCGCCCACGGGCTGCTCGGGCGAGAAGTCGTAAGCCACGGCGACCGCGTCGAGGATCTTGCTGAACCACGAGTCGGTGACCGCCATCCGCCGCCACGGGACGATGGCCCCCTCCCGGATGGAGCGGGTCAGATCCGGCAGGACCAGGTCCGGATCGATCTCGAGCCGGCTGCCGAGGCCGGTGCACTCGGGGCAGGCGCCGTGCGGCGAGTTGAACGAGAAGTTGCGGGGAGCGGGCTCCTCGAACGATCCGCCGTGCTCGGGGCAGGCGTAGCGCTCCGAGTACAAGCGGTCCGTCCCCGCCGCGTCCTTCTCGGGCACGTTCACGAGCACGGTTCCCTCTGCCAGGCGAAGGGCCGTCTCGATCGAGTCGGCCAGCCGCGCGGCGTCCGGACGCTCGCCGTCCGGGTCGTCACGACGCCCGTGGCGGATCACCAGGCGGTCGACGACGACCTCGATGGTGTGGCGGAAGGTCTTGGCCAGCGAGATCTCCTCGTCGAGGTCGCGGACCTCGCCGTCGACCCGGACCCGGGCAAAGCCCGCCTGGCGGGCCCCGGCCAGGACCTTCTCGTGCTCGCCCTTCCGGTCCCGGACGACCGGCGCCAGGACCAGGACCCGCGTCGCTTCGGGCAGCCCGTACAGCTGGTCCACGATCTGCTCGACCGTCTGTCGCTCGATCTCCCGGCCGCACACCGGGCAATGCATCCGACCGATCCGGGCAAACAGCAGGCGCAGGTAGTCGTAGATCTCGGTGACGGTGCCGACCGTCGAGCGGGGGTTCCGGCTGGCGCCCTTCTGGTCGATGCTGATCGCCGGCGACAGCCCGTCGATCTGGTCGACGTCGGGCTTCTCCATCTGCCCCAGGAACTGCCGCGCGTAGGCCGACAATGACTCGACGTAGCGCCGCTGGCCCTCTGCGTAGATGGTGTCGAACGCCAGGCTCGACTTTCCCGATCCCGACAGGCCGGTGATCACGATCAGCCGGTCCCTCGGCATCTCCACGTCGATGTTGCGCAGGTTGTGCTCGCGCGCGCCGCGCACGACGATCCGATCCGAGGGCATCGGGCCTGATGATATCAGACCGATATGAACACCTGTTCGGTTTACTCCCCGGCGCGGTGCTGCTGAACGAGCGACCGGTACCACTCTCCGCTTTCCTTGAGGCTTCGCTGCTGGGTCGCGTAGTCAACCCGGACGAGGCCGAATCGCTGCCCGAACCCCTTCTCCCATTCGAAGTTGTCGAACAGGGACCAAGCGAAATACCCGCTCAGCGGGACGCCCTCGGCCAGCGCTCGCGCGGCCGCTTCGAGATGGGCGGCGAGATACTCGCGGCGCTCGAAGTCCGGCACCGCCACGCCTTCGCCGGGCTCGGGATCGGCGAACGCTGCGCCGTTCTCGGTCACCACCATGGACGGAGGTCCGTAGTCGCGATGGAGCCGGATGAGGACCTGTCGCAACCCGTCGGGATGGACCTCCCAGCCCATCGTCGTCTGCCGCCCCGCCGACCCGGTCGTGACACGGATGCCGAACGGCGATCCCGGGTCGGCTTCGACGATCTCGCGGGTGTAGTAGTTCACCCCCAGGAAGTCGAGTCCGGAACCGGGCAGCTCCGGAGGATCGAGGTCCGGCAGGTGTCCGGCCTCGCGGTGGGCCGCCAGCGCGCGCTCGGGATAACCAAGGCCGAAGAGAGGGTCGAGGAACCAGTCCTGGCGGATCGCCCGGTGGAGGAGCGCGGCCTGAACGTCCTCCTCGCTCGTTGTCGCAGGCTCGACAAGATTGAGGTCCAGCGCGACGCCGACCCGCGCGTCCGGGGCTCTTGCCCGGATCCGGGCCGCGGCCACCGCATGGGCGGCCAGCGCCGCCCCGGCCACCCGGAGCGCCAGGCCCCAGTCTCGCTCACCCGGCGCATGCCTTCCTATCGCGTGACCGAAAAAGGCGAAGACCTGTGGCTCGTTGATCGTGATCCACGTTCGGACCCGATCGCCGAACCGATCGGCCAGCAGTCCGACGTAGTCCGCGAAGGCCTCGACGATCGACTGGTGCACCCATCCGCCCCGGTCCTGCAGCGCCTGTGGCAAATCCCAGTGATACGCGGTGAGGAACGGCTCAATGCCGCGCTCCAGCAGGCCGTCGATGAGGCGGTCGTAGAAGTCGATGCCGCGTTCGTTCGTCGCCCCCGTGCCCGCGGGGAGCACCCGCGGCCAGCTCACGCTGAAGCGGTAGGCGCCCACCCCGAGCGCGGCCAGCAGGTCGAGATCCTCCGCCCAACGGTGGTAGTGGTCGCAGGTCAGGTCGCCGGTGTCGCCGTTCTGAATACGACCCGGCTCGTGACTGAAGGTGTCCCAGATGGACGGGCCGCGGCCTTCCGCCGCAACCGCGCCCTCGATCTGATAGGCCGATGACGCGACACCGAACGTGAAGCCCGGAGGGAATCTGTCGGCCAGCGCCGCGACATCGTGGACCGGTGTGCCGGTCACTTCTCCACCCCGACGAAGACCACGCCTCGCATGAATGCCCGTTGGGCGAGAAAGAACACGATCACGGGTAAGGCCATGGCCAGGATCGCCGCCGCCTGGAGCGTGGGCGGGTCCCCGGCGTACAGTGCCGTGAAGCGCCCGAGCCCGACCGACAGGGGCTGGAGGTCGGGCTCGCTCTGGAGATAGACCAGTGGCAGGAAGTAGTCGTTCCACGCCCAGAAGAAGTGGAAAAGCGCGACCGCGACGATGGCCGGGATGGCCTGCGGGATGATGATCGAGCGGAGGATGCGCAGCGGCCCGGCGCCATCGATCATCGCAGCTTCGTCCAACTCACGCGGGATCGTGAGGAAGTACTGGCGGAGGAGGAACACGTTGTAGGCGTTCGAGAAGAAGTGTGGAACGATCAGCGGCAGCCAGGTCCCGACCCAGCCGAGCTGGAGGTAGACCGCATAGCTCGGGATGAGCGTGACCTGGAACGGCAGGACGATGGTTGCGAGCATCACGAGGAACAGCCCGTTGCGGCCGGGGAATCGGAAGCGGCTGAACCCGTAGGCCACGCAGATCGCGGACACCACCGCGCCGAAGGTCGAGAGGCCGGCGATGATGATCGTGTTCAGGAACAGGCGCGGGAACTCGATCCGCTCCCAGGCGCTCGCGAAGTTCTCGAAGGTCAGCTCGACGTGGCGCACCTGCTCGAGCGTTCGCCAGCGGCCGACCCATTCGATCGGTCCCGCCTCCGGGTTCGCCGGGTCGATGAAGATCGCGTCCTCGCGGTGCGGCTCGATGAGCGCCCACTCGCGGATGCCCGCCTCGGTGGGCACCGCGTAGATGGGATACGCCTCGCCTTCGTACTCGAACGTGGCCGGGCGGGCCGGAAAGAGCGGCGCGTTCTGGTCGGCGAGCTGCTCGTGTTCCTTGAAGGCAGTCGCGGTCATGTAGGCCAGCGGCATGAGGAACGCCGAGACGAGCACGATGGCGAACAGCGTGACGCCGGACACCGCCGCGAACCGCCGCGTCTGGCGGCGGAGGGCGGACCCGGTTGCCCGCGGTCGCGTGAGCGCCGACGTCGGCGCCGTCATCGGTCCGCGCCCGAGTAGACCCACGATCCCGCCGTCCGGAACAGTACGAAGGTCAGCGCCAGGACGATCACGAACAGGAGCCAAGCCAGCGCGGAGGCGTAGCCCATGTGGAAGAACGCGAAGCCCTCGCGGAACAGATTCAGGTTGAAGAACAGCGTTTCGCGCGCGGGATCGCCGCGACCGTTGCTGATGACGTACGCCTGGGTGAAGTACTGGAAGGTGGCGATCAGGGCAATGATCAGGTTGTAGAAGAGGACCGGCGAGATGAGCGGGAGCGTCACGTTGCGAAACGTTCCCCACCGGCCGGCACCATCAACCCGAGCCGCGTCGTACAGCTCAGTGGGCACGCTTTGGAGGCCGGCCAGGAAGATCAGCATCATGTTGCCGATCCCCCACAGGCCCATGAGCACCAGGGCGGGGTGGACCCAGGTCGTGCTGTTCAGCCAGTCCGGCCCCTGGATGCCGAACACGGCGAGGCCCTGGTTGAGCCAACCGTTGCCGGCGTTCAGGACACCGATCCAGATGACGGTGCTGGCCACGATCGGGATCTGCATCGGCATGTAGAACAGCGTCCGGAACACGTTGCGCCCGGCCAGGAGCGTGCTGTTCACGAGCAACGCCACGCCGAGGGCGAAGGCCAGCGTGGTCGGGACGACGAGCAGGGCGAAGCGAACGGTCACGCCCAGCGACTGGATCAGGATCGGGTCGTGCAGCATCTGGACGTAGTTGTCGAGACCGATGAAATGGATCTCATCGACCGCCCGCGGATCGAAGTCGGTGAACGACAGGACGAGCGAGGCGAGCATCGGCAGGGCCGAGAACAGGACGAATCCGACGATCCACGGGGAGATGAAGACGAGCCCGGTCAGGGCCTCACGCGTTTCGAGTGACGAGAAGCGACCCGATGGCGGCCGTGCCGCGACGGCGCGGGGGGTGCCCGACTCGGAGATCGCCGTCATCCGCCCTCACCTCAGCTGACTTGGGATGGGAAGGATACGAGGGGCGGCCGAAACCGGCCGCCCCTCGTCGTGTGGGCTAGCTGCCCTCGTCGAACAGCGCCTGCAACGTCTCGACGTGGGCGTCGATCTCGGCCTGCAGGTCGAGCCCCGGGGTCGTCCACAGCAGCGCGCCGAAGTCCTTGTTGGCCGAGTCGGCCTCCTCGAAGTTCGGCATGAATGCCTCGTGGCTCGGGTTGTCCGGGAAACCGAGCATCTGCGACGACACGTTCCAGTCGATCACGAGCGGGGCGAACCGCTCGTCCAGACCGGCGAAGAAGGCATCCCGCTGGCTCGCGATCGCGGGCATGGCGCCCCAGACCTGGACCAGGTCGGCCTGCTGGCTCAGGTAGGCCAGCACTTCAAACGCTTCCTCGGGATGCTCGGTCGTGTCGAGGATGCCGATCGTATCGGCATGAAGCTTCGAGGTGACCGTGCCGTCCGGACCTTCCGGCAGCACCGCGATGTCCCAATCGGTCACCGCAGGGTCACCCTCGGCGGGGTAGATGCAGCAGACGTACCACTGGTGGACGGCGTCCATCGCGATCAGACCGCTCTGGAACGTGTTCCGGTCCTCGCCGCCGCCGATGGCCTCGGCCTCGGCCTTGGTTGGCGCGAAGTGGTCGGTCCAGACTGCGTCGTAGTAGAACTGCAGCCCCTCGCGCCAGTTGTCCGGCCACTGGGCCGTCGTGCCGTCATCGGCCACGACCGAGCCCGACCCGCCGAAGATCGTGGACAGGGCCCGAGTGTCGATCTCGGTGAACTGGGCATCGAGGCCCCACTGCGCAATGCTGTTCGGGTCGAAGGCGGCGCTGGTCGCATCGTTGCCGTTGGCATCAACGGTCAGCAGCATGGCCAGATCTCGGACCGTGTCCCAGGTCCAGTCCTGACCCTCGTACTGCTCCCCCACCTCGTGTGGCGGATATGCCAGGCCCGCCTCGTCGAAGAGTGACTTGTTGTAGTAGATGAACTGCGGGTAGACCGCCATCGGGATGCCGATCTGCTTGCCGTCCACGTTGTAGGCGTCGATCAGCGCCTGGTCGATCGCCGACAGGTCGACGCCGGAGGACTCGATGTAGGGCGCCAGGTCGAGGAGCTGGTCGCCGAACGACTGCAGCGCCCGGATCCCGATCGGCCCGATGATGTCCGGCGGATCGGTCGGCATTCGGGTGTTCAGGGTGTTCTGAGCATCGGTGTTGTCGACGACCGTCAACTCGATCTGGATGTTGTCATGCGACTCGTTGAAGGCGGCGACGACCGCCTCCTCGGTTGGGATCTGCTCTGGGTTCTCGCCGGTGCCCAGGCCGACGTACCACTCGATCTCGACGACTTCGCCGGAGGCGCTTGCGCCGGGCGAACCGGTCGGCGATGCCGAGCTCTGGCACGCGGCCAGGAGCAAGAGAATTGCGGCCAATACGGCCGTGAACTGCATGGGCGTGCGCCCAATCCGATCCATGGGAACTCCTCCACTACTCCGATGACGGTGAACGCGCGGTCGAGGGCCGTCACCTCCCACTCGAGGCCCTCACAACGAGATCGGTCGCCAGGATCACGCGCCGGGAGGCCCGGTCATGAGAGGCGACCATGCGGGTCAGCAGACGGGCCATCTCGCGGCCCATTTCTTCGATTGGCTGTCGGACACTGGAGAGAGGCGGCTGGGCCTGTGATGCGAACGGGGAGTCGTCGAACCCGACCACGGCGACGTCGTCCGGGACACGACGGTCCGCTGCCTGGAGGGCGGTGAGTGCGCCCATAGCCATCAGGTCGGATGCGACAAACACCGCGTCGACATTCGGCTCCCGACCAAGCAGTCGCTCCATCGCCGAGCGGCCGCCTTCCATGGAGAAGTCCGCGATCTCGATGAGCCGCCTGTCCACTGGCAGCCCTGCCGTTCCGAGGGCCTCGTGGTACCCCGCGAGGCGATCCGCGCCTGCCGGCATGTCCTGCGGTCCGGCAATGGTCGCTACCCGACGCCGGCCGTTGGCCAACAGATGCTGGACGGCCGTTCCGGCGCCGCGCTGATTGTCCACGTCTACGTAGGTGATCCCAGCGCTCGGCGGACGGCCAGCGACGACGACCGGAATGCCCCGCGCCGCCAGGTCCTCAGGCAGCGGGTCGGAGCCGTGCAGCGAGATGAGCAGGACGCCGTCCACGTGGCCGGCTGCGAGGTAGCCCTCGGCCCGGACCTCGTCAGCGCGGACCTGCGGCATCAGAAGCACCAGCTGCATGTCCTCGGCGGCCAACCCGTCGCTGATCCCTCGCAGAATGCGCGGAAAGTAGGGGTCGCCGAAGAGCTGTGCAGTCGGTTCCGGGATGACGACCCCGACCGAACCGCTCCGCTTGGTGACAAGACTGCGTGCCGCTCGATTCGGGACGTAACCGAGATCTCGAACGGCGGCCTCCACGACGGTTCGCGTCGTGTCGCTCACCCGCTGGTCCCCGTTCACGACCCGTGAGACCGTGGCGCGGGAAACGTTGGCCACCCGCGCGACGGCCTCGAGCGTGGCCGGATTGCCGCCCCTGTCTGCCATGTGCGTTCGCAATCTCCGGAACTCCTGTGAGAGCGCTCTCACATTCCCATCGGGCAGTGTAATGGCATTGTCAAGAGAGCGCTCCCACGGGAAGTAGCCCTACACCGGCCAGGGACCGGCGCGACCAGGAACCGTCAGGCGGCCAGGCGCTCCTCGGTCACGGGATCGAAGAGGTGCGGCCGATCCCCCTCTTTGGCAACCTGAAAGCCCGGTCGTCAGGACCGGGCCTTTTCGTCGCTCGGAATGAAGCTAGATGCGGGCCGCGGGTGGCTCAAGCCGGTACTCGCCGATCGTCCGCAGCTGGACGATGGTCGACACCAGCGCCAGCCCCAGGGCGGCGAGCCACCACCCGACGTTGGCCGAGATGATGGCGGTCACGACGCCGGTCCCCAGGTCCGTGACCTCGATAGCGCCCAGCAGAACCAGCACACCAGCGATGAACGCGTGCGCCCCACCCAGCGCGCTGATCACCACCAGGGCGACCAGCGGCACGCCGGTTATCACGGCCAGGACGGCCAGAACGGCTCCGACCACGAGGCCGATTCCGAACACCGCCAGTCCGGTCCCCGAGAAGCCGATGAGGGTCATGACGCCCCATCCGAGCCAGTATCCGACCGAGGCGAACGCGATCACCACGGCGAGATACCAGAACAGGTACGCCAGGACGGCGAAGACCAGGCCCGCGATGGCGCCGCCCACCCAGCTGATGGTTGTGGCCAGGAACCCCTGGCCCAGCAGCTCCTCCAGGACGTGGGCGCCGAAGATGAAGCCGGCGAAGAAGCCCCAGATCGGCAGCAGGATCAGAGCCAGCCGATAACCCAGCAGCATCCAGCCGGCGCCGAGCGCGATGGCGGCGATTCCGATGACCACGGCCGGTGCCTCCACCCGGGCACGATACCTTCAGTGCACCAGGCCGTCGGTGTCGCTCACCACGAACGCGCTGCCCTCGAAATGGCCGGTCACGACCACCTGTTCGAGCAGCAGATGCCAGCCATCCGGCTGGGCTCGGGGCGGAAACGGCTCCCCGGTGGGCGCTGCCAGGCGGAGGCCAATGGCTTCCAGGGCTGCCTGCGTGGCACCGGCCGCGGGCTGCTCGGCCAAGAGGAGGCGGAGCGGACAGGTGCGCTCCAGCCAGGATGCATCTGGACGCTGGTCTGGATCGGGATGGCAGTCATCGGCCAGGTTGGCGTACCAGCCCACCAACTGAAGCTCGCTTGAGCCGTAGGCCGCCACGGGATCCGCCGCAGCCAGGACCTCGGACACGTCGATCCGTTCCAGCTCGGCTCGTCGCTCTCCCAGGCTCCCGATGGTCAGGAACAGGACGACCATCCCGATCAGGACGAGCGGGACCGCCAGCCAGGCCAGCCGCTCGGCCCCGGGTGCCGCCGCGGTCACCGGACGCTGATGAGCTCCACCGCCCGGAGGTCGTCGGCGATGGCCAGCCGCAGGGCGCGGCGCACGCCAGCCCCACCCGGCCCGGCCATGAAAAGGGCGGCGGTCAGGGCGTCGCGGGCAGCGTAGATCCCATCGAGCCCCGCTACCGCCTCGTCGTTCGGGCCCGGTGTCCCCAGCTCAGCGGCCAGCGCCCCGTCCTGGGCCGCCAGCCAGGCCAGCTGCTCGGCGGCAGCCGGCTGAACGTCGAGCGCCGCGGCCAGCTCTTCGCGCGCGAGCTCCGCCCAGCCGAGCCAGGTCGCGAACTCGTCCGCGGACGGCGGCAGCTCGTCGAGCGAGAACGACGCGCGTCGCGGCCCGCCATCGGCACCGTCGCCTCCTGCCGCGCGCTCGACCTCGTACCAGTTGCCAACCGGCTCGGCGAGAGGCTCCCCATGCGCCCGGAGCCATCCGACGAACTCGGTCACTCGCCCCGGTACCTCGGCGACGGCGGACGCCGGGTCATCGCCAACCGCCGCGCAGCCCGGAAGCTCGCCGGCGAAGGCCATCGCCCGCCCTGTCTCGTCAATGCCGGTCTCGACGAACACGGCGTGGGGCAGGGTCCCGGCCATGACCCCGAACCGACTAGCGTCGCCGCGGCGGGCGTCGCCGCGTCCCGGCCGGGATGACGCGGGGTCGCGCGGCCAGGCTGAACATCTCGCGGCGCGGGCCGGATCCCGAACCCCATCCATCGCGGCCGGCGTCCGCGGCCGCGGCGTACACGTCGGCCGGGATCTCCCCCGGCGCCGCGGCCAGCTCCTCGCGGAGGCGTCGCAGGGCGACCAGCTCGTCGCGCAGCGCCGCCGCGCGCTCGAACTCGAGGTTGCGCGCCGCTTCCCGCATCTGGGACTCCAGCCGGCTGGCCAGCTCGGCCACCTCCTCGCTTCCCCGACCCTCCAGGTCGAGGGCCTTCCGTTCCTCGGCCACCCGCCGCAAGCCCTCGTGGATGTCCCGGATAGCCTTCGTGATCGTCTCCGGGACGATCCCATGCTCGGCGTTGTACGCGACCTGCTTCGCGCGCCGCCGATCGGTCTCCCCGATCGCCTGCCGCATGGCGGCCGTCTCGCGATCGGCATACATGATCACCCGGCCACCCACGTTGCGCGCCGCCCGGCCGATCACCTGGATGAGCGAGCCGCCGCTGCGCAGGAAGCCCTCCTTGTCGGCGTCCAGGATCGCAACCAGGGTCACTTCCGGCAGATCCAGCCCCTCCCGGAGCAGGTTGATTCCGACCAGGACGTCGTACACCCCCAGCCGCAGGTCGCGCAGGATCTCCACCCGCTCCAGGGTGTCCACCTCGCTGTGCAGCCACTGGACCTTGATACCGAGCTCGGCCAGGTAGTCGGCCAGGTCCTCGGCCATCTTCTTGGTGAGCGTGGTGACGAGGACGCGCTCCCCGCGGGACACCGTGTCGCGGATCTCCGCCAGCAGGTCGTCCACCTGGTGAGCGGTCGGGCGCACCGTGATGGCCGGGTCCACCACCCCGGTCGGCCGGATGAACTGCTCGACCACCCGCTCGGCGCGTTCCGACTCGTACGGTCCCGGCGTCGCGCTCATGGAGACGACCTGGTTCAGGTGCGCCTCCCACTCGTCGAAGGTCAGCGGCCGGTTGTCGAGCGCGGACGCCAGCCGGAAACCGAACTCGACCAGGATCTCCTTCCGCGTGCGGTCGTTCTTGTACATGCCATGCACCTGCGGGATCGTCATGTGGCTCTCGTCGATGACCAGCAGGAAGTCGGTCGGGAAGTAGTCGATCAAGGTCCACGGCCGGCTGCCCGCTTCCCGGCGTGACAGGTGGCGCGAGTAGTTCTCGATCCCCGGGCAGAAGCCCACCTCGCGCAGCATCTCGAGGTCGAAGGTCGTGCGCTGGCGGAGGCGGGCGGCCTCCAGCGCCTGGCCGCGGGCCTCCAGCTCCCGGACCCGGAGCTCCATCTCGGCCTCGATGTCGTCGATGGCGACCAGCAGCTTGTCGCGCGGCGTCACGTAATGCGTGGCCGGGTAGAAGTTCACTTCGGACCGCTCCGCCAGGACCTCGCCGGTCAGTCCATCGACCTCCACGATGCGCTCCACCTCGTCGCCCAGGAAGTCGATCCGGACCACCTCCTCGCCGTGCGGAGGCTGGACCTCCACCACATCGCCCCGGACGCGGAATCGCGAACGGGAGAGGGCGGCATCGTTGCGCTGGTACTGGAGGTCGACCAGGTGGCGCAGGACACCGTCGCGGCGGTAATGGCCACCGACCTTGAGGTTGATGACGGTGGCCCCGTAGTCGATGGGGGCGCCGAGCCCGTAGATGCACGACACCGAGGCCACGATGATCACGTCCCGCCGCTCGAACAGGGCCCGGGTCGCGTTGTGCCGCAGCCGGTCGATCTCGTCGTTGCGGGACGAGTCCTTCTCGATGTACGTGTCGGAACGGGGCAGGTAGGCCTCGGGCTGGAAGTAGTCGTAGTAGCTGACGAAGTACTCGACCGCGTTCTGCGGGAAGAACTCGCGGAACTCCTGGTACAGCTGGGCGGCCAGGGTCTTGTTGTGGGCCATCACCAGCGTCGGGCGCTGGACGGCCTCGATGACTTTGGCCGCGGTGAAGGTCTTCCCCGTCCCGGTGGCTCCCAGCAGGACCTGGTGGCGCATGCCGGCCTGGAGCCCGTCGACCAGCCCGGCGATGGCCTGGGGCTGGTCTCCAGTGGGCTCGAACGGTGCGTTCAGGGTGAACTCGGGCATGAAAAGGAGCGGCCGACCTCCTGGGGGTGACCGATTCTAGCCGACACCATCGGTACCTATCGCAAGGCGATCTAACGGGTCATATCCCGTCCGCTCCGCCCCTCCTAGGCTCACGGGTCTAATGCGTCGCGGTGCGCCTCGTTGCCAGCCTGCGCAGCGGATGAGTCATGCCGTCCGCTGGGCCGACCTGCGCGCCGGCCGGGGACAGGCACTGGTCGAGTTCGCGGCCGTCCTGATGCCCCTGATGCTCATCGTGGTCGGCATCATCCAGTTCGGGCTGCTGTACGGGGCCCACGTCACCCTGACCAATGCTGCCCGTGAGGGTGCCCGGGCCGGCACGATCTACGTCTACGACTACACCGAGAGCGCGTTCTGGAACGATGCCCATCGTTGCGCCGCGGTCCTCACCGCGGCCACCGAATCCTTTGGCCTCCTGGATGACGCCAGTCCCCACTTCAGCGCCACCCTGAGTGGCGGTGCGTGCCCAACTCCGAGCAGCACGACACTGGTCAACGGTGACGTGACGGTCTCCTACTGCGCGTCGGCGACGACCAGCGACCCCTGCCCCGATCCGGGCGACAGCCTGACCAACTGCGTGACCGATACCCGGGAGGGCTGCCTGATCAGGGTCGAGATCAGCTATCACAGCGACGTCGTCGTTCCGCTCATCAGCGCACTGCTGTCCACCGACGGGGGCGGGCGGTTCTTCCAGCGCGCCACAACCACCATGGTGGTGAACTGACCGTGCCCCGAACCGGATCGGCCCATGGTCAGGTCCTGGTCATGGTCGCGCTCACCATGACCCTGCTCCTCGTGTTCGCGGGGCTGGCGATCGACGTCGGGCGCCAGGTCGCGGAGCAGCGACACGTGCAGACCGCCGCCGATGCCGGGGCCCTCGCCGCCTGCCGGGCACTCATTGCCGGCGACTCCGACGCGTCGGCGGCGGCCCAGGCCCGGATCATCGCCGAGGTCAACCTCGAGCAATCGCCGGCGGCCGCCAACTCTGCCATCGCCTCGGATGCGGCCCGCGAGTATGAGAGCGGGCACGCCGGCGACCCGGCATATCTCCAGAGCGGGATCATCGTCAGCGGAACCACGATCCGCGTGGCCATCACGTCCCAGGTCCAGGCCGTTCTTGCCCGCCTGGTGGGTGTCGACACACTCCAGGCGACGGGTCGCGCCCAATGCCGCCTCCTGGGGGGTCCGGCCATCCCCATCGTCGCGCGCCGGTACGAGGGGCCGCCCGGCCCGGGGGGCGGTTTCATGGACGCCGTGGCGACGGAGGCCACGTCCACCTCGGGCGGGGTCGACCCGATCAGCGTGTTCGGCTACGACGGTCGAACGCCGGCCAGCGAGGCCGAGCCCGGCCCTGCGTTCGAGCTGTACGGTCCGGACAGCAAGGCCAACAACGACAGCTCGTTCCGCGGGTTCATCGCACTCGACGTCCGCAACTTCCAGTCGGTCACCTCACGCATCTATTACAACGGCGTGACCGCCGGGATCAACACCAACACCCTCAAGGACATGCAGGGTGAGTACCTGCTCACCGGCTACCCGGGCCCCGCCTTCCCGGCCGTCATCACCCCGGCCGATCCGAACGACCAGATCGCGGTCATGTCCGGCAATGACACCTCGATGGTGGTCGGCAACTTCTCGCAGGTGTTCACCGTCGGCGGCCGGATCCTGCTGGCGGTCTACAACGGGACGGTGATGGAGATCCCCGACTTCTCGGTCACCCCGCCGACTGCCATCGTGCTGCCGTCCACGACCGGCGCGCCGACCAACGGCCCGAAATTCACCGTGTCCCGCCACGACGCGTTCAACAGCACCGTCAGCCTGCACCTCCACGGTGACCACCTGTCCTCCAGCCCGGCGGATGACCTGATCCCGGACGAGCCGCCGACCAACAACCCGCCCACCGCCGGCCATATCAACCAGCCGGCGTGGTCGACCGACAACTTCATCCCGGACAAGAACGGGACGACGGTTGCCATGCAGTCGTTCTCCTCGAACGCGGTGCCGGCCGGCATCTACACCGTGTGGCTGGAGGGCCATGCCGGCGGCCCGTACTTCCAGACCCGGCGCTTCCCGGCCGCGGTTCGGATCGGCGGCGCGGTTCGGGACTTCAGCCTCACCAACTCGACCGTCAGTGCCTCGATCGCGAACATGGGCGGCACGGCCAGCCTGCCCCTCTACGTGTCGACCACCAGTGCCGCCGCCACGCGCTGGGGCGCGACCGGCACTGCGGTCTCATTGACCGTCGACGCCACCTCCCTCTCGGACTGCAGCTATGGCCCGGCCACCATCAACCCCGGCCAGCTGACGATCTCGCCGTCCAGTGTCACGCCGTCATCCGGCGGAAACGGGGCCCTCACCACGCTGAGCATCAACAGCTTCGGCCTCAACCCGGGCTGCTACACGTTCGTCGTGCGTGGCGTGGGCACCAACGGCGCCGGCCAGCCGGTCACCCACCTGCTGCCGATCACGTTCACCGTGGCAACCTCGGCCAGCGGCGGCCGGTACGTCGACATCATCGGCTTCGCCGTCTTCGAGGTCACCAACCTCGACGCCAACGCCATCACCGCCCGGGCCGTGAGCCCGATCGCGGCTGACGCCAACGATCCGGCGCTGCGTCGCGCGCAGCGCGCCCGCCTCGTTCCCTGGTAACCCGCATCAAGGAGCCTCGTCGTGGAGTTCGAGTACACCGACAAGCATCGCCGTCGGTCCATGGTCTATATCGTCGCCGGACTCATCATTGCCGCCCTGGTCGGCATCGTGGTCTTCGTCGCGCTCCAGGGCAGCGCGCTGCTCAGCGAGCCGGTGGAGCAGCGGACGGTGGTAGTCGCCGCCCGAGACATCGCGAGCCGCAAGCCGATCGAGGAAGGTGACCTCACCACTCGGACGGTGGCCGCCGACCCGACCAATGAGGCCGCCTTCACCCTGATCGAGGACGTCCTGGGCCGCGTCAGCGGCGTCCCGATCGCGGCCGGGCAGCT
This sequence comes from Chloroflexota bacterium, assembly GCA_038040195.1. Lineage (NCBI taxonomy): Bacteria > Bacillati > Chloroflexota > Chloroflexota bacterium. The sequence goes on from JBBPIR010000009.1 coordinate 37,023, forward strand.
CGTCACCCGAAACATGCTCGCCGCGGCGACCAGCGGGCAGGGGTATTCCATCCTCGAGGCGGGCGAGGTCTACGACCCGACCGGGCCCGATCTGCGGGCGGTCTCGGTCAGCGTCCCGGATGATCGGGCCGTGGCCGGCACGCTGGTCGCCGGGCAGTGGGTCGACCTCCTGGTCACCCTGGCCATCAACCCCGAGATCGGCGTCGTGGTCGAGGAGCCGGCCAGCGGCGCCCCATCGGCGGCCGAGACGGCGTTCATCGCCGGCCCGTCCACCAAGGTCACGCTCCAGATGCTGACCGTGCTGGCTCGCAACGGATCGATCTACATCCTCCGCACGGACCTGGCCACCGCCGAGAAGATCGCCGAGCTGGCCGCCGCCGGAGGCCAGTTCACGCTCGTGCTCCGGCCGGACGAGGACAATCGAGTGGCGGAGACGACCGGGTCGACCCTGGACATGCTGCTCGACGAGTACGACTTCCCCATCCCCGAGCCGCCGTCCCTGGGAGGGCAGACGTCCGGGGGGAACTGACCAGCCGCGACGAGGCGGTGAGGGCCCCGGTGTCGCCATTGGCGGCGCCGGGGCCCGGTTCGTTCTCAGCGCGCCTCTCTCACGCGCCGCCGCCGGCCAGGCCGGCGAGGGCCACTTCCACCTGGCGGGCGGTTTCGCCGATGTCCGCTGATCCATCGATCACGACGTCGGCAGCCTGGATGAGCTCGGCCGCGCCCATCTGGTTCGCGAGCCGATCTCGAACGTCGGACTCCGACAGGCCACGCTCGCTGAGCCGGCGCAGCGCATCCTCCGGTCGGCACACCACCACCCATACCTGGTCGCAACGCTCGCGGAGAGGCGACTCCAGGAGCTTGATGGCCTCCACCGCTGCCACCATGACGCCTTCCTGGTCCAGCTCCGCCAGGTGCGCGGCGACGAGGTCGCGGACGCGCGGGTGAACGATCGCCTCGAGGTCGGCCAGGGCGGCGGCGTCCTCGAACACCAGGCGGGCGAGCTGCCGGGGGTCGAGCGTCCCGAAGCGGTCCAGGATCCGGGCCGATTCGGGGCTCCCCGGGCGGCGCACCTCGCGCGCCACCTCGTCGGCGTCAATGGTGGCCACCTCTCGCTCGCGCAGGAGGGCGGCCACGGTGCTCTTCCCACAGCCGATGTTGCCCGTCAGGCCGATGACCTTCATGCGACCGGTTCATCCGCCGCATCCGGCGCGGGCTGGCAGCGCGGGCAGAAATGGGTCGCTCGCTGGCCGACCACCATGCGCTGGATCGGACGTCCGCATCGCGGGCAAGGCTGCCCGGTGCGGCGGTAGACCCGCATCCGCTCGGCGGCCAGGCCGGGCTCGCCGTCGGGATCCACGTAGTCGCGGTACGACGCGCCCCCGCCCGCCAGCCCCTCACGCAGGGCGGCGCGGATGGCCCGATGCAGGCGCCGGACCTCGGCGTGGGTGAGGGTGTCGGCACGGCGCAGCGGGTGCAGTCGCGCGCGCCACAGGGCCTCATCGGCGTAGATGTTGCCCACCCCGGCGATGAATGACTGGTCCAGGAGCAGGGTCTTCAGGCGCGCGCGGCGGCGGCGCAGGCGCACAGCCAGGCGGGCGGCGCTGAACGAGGCCGGGAGCGGCTCAGGGCCATGCCGGGCGAACACGTCGGCCACGCGTCGCCGGCCGCGGCCCGGGTACAGGCCGATGCGGCCGAACTTGCGGACGTCGCGGAAGCGGAGCTGCCGGCCGTCGTCCAGCTCGAAGACGACGCGGGCGTTCGGGTCGGGAGCGGCGCCGGGCGCGGCCACGATCAGGGCGCCGGTCATGCGCAACGCGACGGTCATCACCCGCCCGTCGTCCAGGTGCAGCACCACCGACTTCGCCCGCCGTCCCACTCGCCGCACCACGCCCCCTGCGATCTCGTTCGCGAATCGCTCGGCCGGCAGCGGATGGCTGATCGTCCGGTCCCACAGGATCGCGGCGCTCCGGATGGTCGCCCCCGGAAGCCGGGCCTGGAGGCCGCGAGCCACGGTCTCGACCTCGGGCAGCTCAGGCATCCACCAGGGCGACCACCGGGTCCTCGATCTCCGCATCGGCGGGCGCGATCTCCACCCGCCGATACCCACCCTCATCGGTCCGCAGCAGGCGATCCATGCGGTCCCAATCGGTCCCGACCTTGAGGTCCACCGTGAGCGGCACGTCGAGCGGCAGCGCCGCCTCCATGGTGGTCGCGGCCAGGTTGGCCAGCGACTCCATCTCGTCGGCATCGGTCTCGAACACGAGCTCGTCGTGGACCTGGAGCAGCATCCGGGATCGCATGCCGCGCTCGCGCATGGCGGCGTCCAGCCGCACCATGGCGATCTTGATGCCGTCGGCCGCGGTGCCCTGGATGGGCATGTTGATTGCCATCCGCTCCCCCGCCGCGCGCAGCGCGCTGTTGCGGGCGCTCAGCTCGGGCAGGTAGCGGCGGCGCCCCAGCAGCGTCGAGACGTACCCCTGGTCGCGGGCCAGGATCCGAATCTCGACCGTGTAGCGCCGGATGCCCTCGTAGGCGGCGAAGTAGTCGGTGATGAACGCGCGCGCCGTCTCGCGGTCGATGTGGAGCCGATCGGCCAGGCCGAAGTCGCTCATCCCGTAGGCGACCCCGTAATTCACCATCTTGGCGATCGATCGTTGCGCGGCGGTGACCTCCTCCGGGGGAATGCCCAGCACGCGGGCCGCGGTCGAGCGATGGATGTCCTCGCCGGCCGCGAAGGCAGCCTTGAGCCCCGGGTCTCCCGAAACGTGGGCCAGGATCCGGAGCTCGACCTGGGAGTAGTCGGCGGCGAGGAGGAGCTTCCCGGGAGGCGCCACGAACACGCGCCGGATGCGACGGCCGAGGGCGGTCCGGATCGGGATGTTCTGGAGGTTGGGGTCGGTGCTCGACAGACGCCCGGTCGCCGCCACGGCCTGGGAATACGTCGTGTGGAGCCGCCCGTCGGCGTCCACCAGGATTGGCAGCGTGTCGGCGTAGGTCGACTTCAGCTTGGCCAGCTGGCGGTGCTCCAGGATCTGCCCCACCACCGGGTGCTGGCTGCGCAGCTCCTCGAGGACAGAGGCATCAGTCGAACGGGCCGTCTTGGTCCGTTTGGTGGACGGCAGCCCCAGCTCGTCGAACAGCACCTGCTCCAGCTGGCGCGGTGAGCCGATGTTGAATGGATGCCCGACCGCCTCGATGATGCGTGCCTCCAGATCGGCCAGGTGTTCCGCGAACTCCTCCGCCATGGCCGTCAGCGCCTCGCGATCGATGAGGACGCCGGCGACCTCCATCCGGGCCAGGACCGGCAGAAGCGGCATCTCCACCTCGCGGAACAGGTCGCTCAGACCCACCTCGTCGAGCTCTGACAGGAGGGTCGGGGCGACCAGCAGGGCGGTGAGGGCCTCGGCCGCGGCTCGCCGGCCAAGGGTCACCTCCTCGGCACCACTTTCGCCGGATACGGCCCGCGCCGGCAGCTCGGCGCCGAAGCGTTGGGCCGCCAGGTCGTCGACCGACTGGGCGCGCAGGGCGGGATTCAGCATGTAGCCGGCCACCGAGGTGTCGACGGCCGGGCCGGCGAGCTCGATCCCCCGTTGCAGGAGCGTGGTCACCAGGGGCTTCAGGTCGTGCCCGATGAGGGGACGGTCGGTGCGGGTGAACCAGCGCGGGAGAGTCGACTGGTCGCCGTCCCAGCGCAGGTACCAGCTCGACCCATCTGCGCCCGCCATGGCGATGCCCAACAGCGAGCGCCCGAACGGCCGGCCGCTGCCCGCCGCCCAGCCCAGCCCAACCCTGTCGCCGTGCGCCGCGAGCCATGCCTCGAGCTCCAGGCGATCGGCCTCGTCACCCACCATCCGCGGGTCAGCGTGCTCGACGGCGCCCCTGGGATCGGCCTGTGCGTCAGGCGCCACCCGCCCCTCGGTCGGCGCGCGCGCCGCCTGCTTGGCCGTGGGGTCCGGGCCGCCGGCTCGCACAGGGCGGCTGCCGCCCAGCAGGTCGAGCGACAGCTGGAGGCCCCCACCCGATCCGTCATCGTCATCCGGACCCGCCGGCCCGCCGATCGTCGGTGGCAGGCGGTCGATCAGCGACCGGAACTCGAGCTCGCGGAAGCGCTGCGCCATGGCACGGCGGTCGTAGCGTCCGGTGTGTGCCGCCTCCAGGTCGAGGCCGATGGGCAGGTCGGTCACGATGCGGCCGACCTCGCGGCTGGTGAACGCATCGTCGCGGTGCTCGGCCAGCCGCTCGCGCAGCTTGCCCTTCACCTCGTCCAGGCGCTCGTACAGGCTGTCGAGCGTGCCGAACTCCTGGAGCAGGCTGATGGCGGTCTTCTCCCCCACCCCCGGCACGCCGGGCAGGTTGTCCGAGGTATCGCCCTTGAGGGCCTTGTAATCGAGCATCTGGTCGGGTCGCAGGCCGTAGCGCTCCATCACCTGGGCGGGGTCGTAGACCACGGTGGCGGCCACCCCCATCCGGGTGGTGAGCAGTCGGACATGGTCGTCGACCAGCTGGAGGCCGTCGAGATCGCCGGAGACCATCACGGTGTCCACGTCAGCCGCGGTGGCGTGCTTGGTCAGGGTACCGATCACGTCATCGGCCTCGTAGCCCTCCACCTCCAGGATGGGCATCCCGAGCCGAGTCACGACCTCCCGCACGATCGGAAACTGGCTGCGCAGGTCGTCGGGCATCGACGGCCGGCCGGCCTTGTAGTCGGGGTAGGCCACGAACCGGAAGGCAGGCTTGCCGAGGTCGAAAGCGACCATGGCGTAGTCCGGCTTCAGATCGGCCATCCCGCGCAGCACGATCTGGAGGAAGCCGAACACGGCATTGACCAGCGTCCCATCCGAGGTCGTCAGCGGCGGCAGGGCGAAATAGCCCCGGTAGACCAGGCTGGGCCCGTCGATCAGCATCAGGATCGGGCGACGATCCGGCATGAGTTGAGTCTAGACCGCTGCTTCGGGGCGGGCGGCCGCTAGAATCCGGTGATGCCCCCGCCCGCCCTCCGGGACCCGTATGCGGTCCTCGGCCTGCCACGTGAGGCGACGTCGTCGCAGGTGGCATCGGCGCATCGGCGGCTGGCCAAGTCGCACCATCCTGACCTCCACGCCGGTGGAGCCGATGCCGTGGCACGGATGCGCGAGATCAACGAGGCGTGGGAGGTGCTCTCCTCGCCCGCACGCCGCGCGGCCTGGGACCTGGAGCACCCCTGGAGTGGGACGCCGGCAGGAGGCAGCCACTGGAGCGGGGGGCGCCAGCCGGTCACGGCCAGCGCCTCGGTCCGGGCCCAGGTGTCGACGCGCTGGCGCACGGCCTCCGGCGATCCGCGCAGCGCCCGCCGGGGAACGCTCCACGTCCGGCCCCGGCCTCCTCGAGAGGAAGCTCCACCCAAAGGATTCCTGGAGACGCCGTGGGCAGCCGTGATCGCCGGCGGCGTCGGGCTGGCGATTCTGACCGCCGCGATCGTGGCGGGGCGGCTGATCGGCGCCTGACCGGCGCCTGACCCGGGCCTAGCGGCCCGGGTATCCGCGGTCGACGGGGGCGGCTGATCGGCGAAGGACCAGGGCCAGGGCCAGCAGACCAATCCCGGCCACCGCGGCCAGGATCCAGCCCACGCGGTCCTCGACCATCGCCAGCTCGCCGTCCCGGCTCGTATCCGACTCCCCGGTCACCTCGAGCACGCTCTCAGTGGGAGCCGCGGTCGCGTCGGCGGCGCGAGGGGTATCGGTTGCCATGGCACCGGTCTGGCCCCGCGAGCCCTCCGGCGACGCCAGCTCGTCCGGAGCCACGCCCGCGTCTGCGGCGGTCTCTTCGGGTTGACCCGTGGCGGCCTCCAGGGCCGCGGGGGCCGCGGGCACCGCGAACTGAAGACGCTGGAGGAAGGCACCCGCATCGGCCGGCCCGAGCGCCCCGGTGGCGCCCACGCCACCGACCAGCAGCAGGACCATGCCGGCCACCGCCAGCGGGGCGAAGGCGCGTCGGAATGCGATCCGCCAGCCGGCGGCCGCCTGCGGCTCCGCGACGGGCGGCAGCAGCCGGAGCGGACGCGACGGAACGAGATCCGGGAGCTCGGCCAGGGCAATGCGCAGCACCCTCAGGTCCCGAACCTGCCCATCGCAGGCCGCGCAATCGGCCAGGTGAGCGATCAGCTCGCGGTCGGAGAGGGCATCGGGGTCAGCGCCCGCCAGGGCGGCCAGGCGCTCGGGATCGGGGTGCGCACGCGTAGTCATGGACATCGGTCAGACGCCCTCAACCCTCGAACAGTTCCCGCTGGTCGGCCAGCAGCACGCGCAGACGCAGGCGCCCGCGGTGGATCCGCGACTTCACCGTTCCGATGGGTGCCTGGATGGACTCGGCCACCTCGTGATAGTCCATCCCGTAGACGTCGCACAGCACGACCGCAACCCGCTGGTCCTCGGGCAGCTGGCGGAGCGCCCCGTCGAGGGCGCGGTAGAGCTCTGCGCGGGCCGATTCCGCGACCGGGTTCACGGCCCGCGGATCGGCGATATCCGCCTCGCCCTCCGCCGGCTCCGGGAGCGCGGTCGTCGGGCGCCGCTGCGACCGGCGCAGGATGTCGTACGAGGCATTGGCCGTGATCCGCAGCAGCCATGACCGGAAGACCCCTCCCCGGTAGGCACGGATGTGGTCGTAGGCGTGGATGAACGCGTCCTGGGTTGCATCCGCGGCGAGGTCCGGGTCGCCGAGGAGGCGCCAGGCAAGGCCGTAACAGGCGCCCTGGTAGTGCTCCATCAGCTGCGTGAAGGCGGACCGATCACCCCGCGCGGCGGCAGCCACCACCGCGGCCTCCTCGGCCAACGGGCCGGTCCGCGTGGCCGGGCGACTCGGGTCGGGATCCGACATCGGCTACCTATAATCACATCCCCCGCGGGCCGGAGTGGCGGAATAGGCAGACGCGTCGGTCTCAAACACCGATGGGAGCAATCCCGTGTGGGTTCGACCCCCTCCTCCGGCACCAACTCATTACGTGCTCAATTCCGGCCCAACACCATCCAGGTCATCCAGGAGCGGCCCCTAACAGCAGGCCGTCCTGGAGCTCGAGGGCGTCGTGGGGCACGTCGAGATGAGCCCGGCCGGTTTACCCGGCAGGCACCGGGCCGTCATGTAGCGCCGGCCGTGGCCTACGGCTTCAGGGCGTCTCGAAGCCCACTATTCGGACCTGGACCTCGCCCTCCGGCCGGCCGCTGAACCCGAGGACCAATTCGACCTGGCTGTCGGCCGCGAGGACGTCGACAGTGAGTTCGCTCGATTCCTCCTTGCCGGCGACGGTCGCGGTCCCCTCGACGACGATAGAGACCGCCGCCCTGCCGCCCTCGTTGCGCACGATCAGCGGGACGAGCCAGCCGCCGTCCGGTCCGTCTGCCCCCTCCGCAGCGGTGACCTCGGCGCGGATCACGGCCGGCCCGCTTTTCGTGAGCCCCGAGACGAGCAGATAGCCCACGAGCGCGACCACCACGGCGACGCTGATGACGAGGATCGCCCACTCGAGCCAGTTGCGCTTCATGCCGAGGACTCCTCCCTCTCCGCAGACTCGCCGCCAACCAGCAGTCGACCAGCGGCCGAGCCGAAGGATGCCATCGTCCCGAGCATCACCACGTGCCCGGCGATGGCGCGCAGCCCCAGACCGTCAGTCAGCCCGAACGAAAAGATGAGCACGAGCGACACGAGCAGGGCGATCACATAGGAAGCAACGGTCTCACCCACCGGTCCGTCGATCGGCCCGCGGCCGCGAGAACCCGATCTCGATCCGCCGCGCCCTCCCGGCAGTTCCACGACGAACACGATGACGAGGCTGATGACGAGGCTCGCGACGATGGCCAGGAGAAGCAGTAGGACGTCGGCCTCCGAGCCCAGGACCCGGACCTCGTCGGTGGGGGCCACGGTGAGCGCGAAGTAGAGTGCGCCGCCCGCCGCCACGAACAACCGGCCTATCGGCCCGACAGGCTCTCGACCGCCGCCCTCCTCCGGCTCGCTGAGCACTGTAGCGGCGAGGGCCGTCCCGAACGCGACCGGGATCGACAGCAGGCCGATCCGGCCGACGAACGTCGGCAGGCCGAGCTCGGGCTCAAGGCGACCTAGCACGTACAACATCGCCGCCGCGACCACGATCGAGAGCCCCATGCCCTGCACAGCTTCGACGAGGAGCCCAACCCAGGTACGCTCGCGACGAAAGCCGCTGACGGCGTTGAATCCGACGACGATCGCGAACGCGAGCCCGAACAGCGACAGCAGTTTCAGTGGCGGCTGTGTGGCGCTGTGCTCCCACATCTCCATCGTCCAGAGGAGCGGCAGGCCCACGAACAGGCCTCCGACCGCGGCCCGTAGGTGATCACGCGCCGTCTTGTCGACCGAGCGGCCGTCGCGGGCGTGGTTGTCCCCGGCGCCAGCGCTGCTGCCCTTCCGCGATCGGGCCATCGACACCTCCCGACGTAGTGTCGCAGCCGACGGCGTGGCAGATCACCTCTGGTCTTGCCAGGAGATAGCAGCCCCACTGGACGGGACTAGCCTGGGGAGTACGATAGTCGACCACAACGCAACTATCGCTAAGGAGGCGAGAATGCGACGCTGGCGACGCAAGCGCGGTTCAAAGGTATGGCACTTCTGCACGAACTGTTCTAACTGGCCGAAGAGTACCTACGACGAGGTCACGACCAAGCCGACCTCCGGCAAGTTCGACAGCGAGTGCCGCTCCAAGGACGCCAATGGCAATTGCCGCTAGGCGGCCAAGTCGCGAAAGAACTCCGAGAGGGGGCCAAGTGCCCCCTCTAATTCGTTGTGGCGCTCCATCCCCGGATGATCGCGGTCACCGGCAGCACCGCTTCGCCGTCGATCAGGAAGATCGTTTCGAGATGTAGCGGATCAGGTCGATGCTCACGCCCCCTCTTCCTTCACCTTCTCCTCGTCGGGCGGCTTGGGCGGCTCAGGCTGCTTGGGCTGCTCCCAGGGTCGGTCGGGCGGCTTGGGCTGCTCAGG
>JBBPIR010000010.1 GCA_038040195.1 Chloroflexota bacterium
GGCTGTGGCCGTTCTCGACCCTGGGCTGGCCGGACGACACGCCGGACATGCGGCGTTTCTACCCGACCTCGGTGATGGAGACCGGGTACGACATCCTCTTCTTCTGGGTGGCCCGGATGATGATGCTCGGCCTGTTCCTGACCGACGTCGAGCCGTTCCACACCGTCTACCTCCACGGCCTGGTACGGGCGGAGGGCGGGGTCAAGATGAGCAAGACCAAGGGCAACGTGACCGATCCGGTCGAGCTCATCGACGAGATCGGAGCCGATGCCCTCCGCCTGGCGCTGACGATCGGCACCTCGCCGGGCAGCGACCAACGGCTGACGATGTCCAAGCTCGAGGGGGCGCGCAACTTCGCCAACAAGCTGTGGAATGCGGCGCGCTTCGTCCTGGGCAGCCAACTGCCGCCGGCCCCGGACGGATCCGCCGTCCCCGCGCCCGAGTCCCTGGCCGAGCGCTGGATCCGCTCGCGCCTGGCGGCGACCACTGCCGAGGCCGTTCGGCGCCTGGACCGATATGACCTGGGCGGCTACGCGGCCGCGGTGAGCGACTTCGCCTGGAACGACTACTGCGACTGGTATCTGGAGATGGCGAAGATCGAGCTCCGCGATCCGGACGCCTCGCCGGCGACCACCCTCCGGGTGTGGACGACAGGCGCCGAGGTCCTGGCCGACATCCTGCGGCTGCTGCATCCGGTGATGCCGTTCGTCACCGAGGAGGTCTGGGCCGCGCTGGGAGCCGCGCATCCGGCGGCGACCGCGAGTCCGCTGCTGCTCACCGCCAGCTGGCCGGCCCCCGCTCGTCGAGACCGCGCCGCCGAGGCTGCCTTCACCTCGATGGCGGAAGTGGTCCGGGCGGCACGCAACCTGCGGACCGAGGCCGGCATCCCTGCCGGCGCCATCGTTCCGCTGCGCCTCGTCCCCACTGACGCGGCCGCCGCCGAGGCCGCGGAGGCCGGCCGCCGCTACATCGAGCCGTTGGCCCGCGTTCGGTGCGAGATCCTCGCCCCCGATGCATCTGCCGCGGCCGCCGACCGGACAGCCACCGCGCTGGGGGCCATCTGGCTGCAGGCGGTTACGACCGGCGACGACCGGAGCGCCTCCCGTGCCGCCGAGCTGCGTCGTAGCCAGGCGCGGCTCGAGGCCCTGCTCGGCGATCCGAACTTCGTCGCCCGAGCCCCGGCGGCCGTCGTCGCGCGGGAGCGGCAGCGTTTGGCGGAGATCGAGGAACGGCTGCGCCAGATCGGCGAGTCGGCCGGGTCGGGGTAGAATCGCCCCGACCCAAACGCAGCAGGGGATTCGCGTGGGATTTCTGCGCCGCCGCAAGCCAGAGCCCGAGCCAGACAGCCAGCCGACGCCCGCCTTCGCGGCGGTCGGCGGCCGCCAGTACGCGGTGGCGCTGGCCTACCTGGCCCGCAGCGGCGACACGATTCGGCTCACCCCCGGACCCAAGGTCATTCAATCCCTGCCGCGGATCGTGGAACCGTTGACCATGGATGGCATCGAGGTGGTGTCTCCATTGCCGCTCGAGCTCGCGTCCGCCGCACCGGTGATCGAGCGCCTGTCGGACCTCGAGCAGTGGATCGTGGCCCGCCGCCAGGCCAGCCCCGTCACCCGCCACGCCCTGTTCGTGCTCGAGCAGACCGAAGCCGTGGACATGACCATCGACACCCTCGTCTGCGGCCTGCTGCTCGGGGAGGCCGATACATCCGGGTACCCCACCTTCGACGCCATCACGGGCGGCCTGGCCAGCCACTTCGACGACCTGACCGGCGAGCTGGTGGTGCGGGCCGTGGTCGGCTGGGGCGGCAAGGGCCAGCGGGGAGACACCGAGCGAAACGCGCACCGCCTGCTGAGCAACCTGCAGCAGCAGGTCCTGGCCTCCGGCTTGGCGGTGGGCACCGCCGACGTCCCGCTGAGCCGTGATGCCGGCGAGGGCAAGATCTGCGGCCACTGTGGCTTCGACGCCCGCGGCACGGGCGCCTTCTACTGCCCCAAGTGCGGGATGCGCCTCGGCGGGAACCCCTAGGGCATCGGTACATTCGGCCCATTGCCCGCACCTGACCCGGGCGTGGACACTGGTGCCCCAAGTCACCGCACCAAAGGGCACCGATGGAACGACCCCGAGTCCTGGTCGCCGCGCACGACGATGCCGCCGCCATCGCCGGCGCACTCGCACGCGCCGGATTCGAGGTCATCGGCAGCGAGGAAGACTTCGAGGCGGCCGTGGTCGAGGGACGCACGCCCGAGATGGCGGTCATCGACGCCGACCTGTCGCCCAGCACGGTGCGGCGCATCCATCGGCGCCTGAACGAGGCCCATCCGGTTCCAGCCTTGATCCTGCTGGGGGACGAAGCGGGCGAGCTGGACAATCTGTGGCAGGTCGGCGACGAGTTCGTCGTGAAGCCGATCATGCCTGACGCGCTGGTCTATCGACTCCAGGCCCTGCTCATTCGCTCCGGCTCCGCATCGGCCCCCAGCGTCGATCGTGACACCCCCGAAATCGGCGGGCACGACCCCGCCAATGCCCGGGTGATCGCGATCTTCGCGCCCAAGGGTGGGGTGGGCAAGACCACGGTGGCGGTGAACCTGGCCGTCGCACTGCGTATGCAGACTCGCCAGCGCGTCCTGCTCCTCGACGCGGATGCCGGCGTGGGCAACGTGACCGCGGTCATCGACGTGCCGGCCCGCCGCGGCCTGGCAGACCTGGCCGAGAGTCCCCCCGAGCACTGGAATGACGAGGCCTTCCAGTCCCTGGTCGTGAATCACGAGCCCAGCGGGCTGGACGTGCTGACCTGGGGCTTCGAGCCGGCCGACGCGGAGCGCATCGGCCCCGATCTCCTCATCGCGGCCGTGCGCTGGGCCCGGCAGCACTACGACCTGATCATCGTGGACACCCATCCCGGCTATGACGACCGGACGGTGGCCATGCTGTCGGTCGCCAACGAGATCCTCCTCACCGTCACCCCCGAAGTCGGGCCGCTCCGCAACAGCGCCCAGTTCATCCAGCTGGCATACGAGCTCGGGATCGACGACGCGATCAAGGTGGTCGCCAACCGCGCCAACCACGGGGTCAAGATTCGTGACATGGAGAGCGCCCTGGGCCGCCCCGTCATGGCGACCATCGTGTCGGCTGGGGTGACCGCGGTGATGGCGGCCAACGAGGGCCAGCCGCTGGTCCTGCGCTTCCCGCGCGAGAAGATCACGGCCGACCTCCATCGCCTGGCGCGCATCGTGGCCGGGACCGAAGAGGCCGGCCCGGCCGTTCAGCCGGAACGGCGTCGCTGGTCGGTCGCGTCCCTGCTCCGAGCCGGAGCCTGACCCTCAGCTGATCCGCGCCGCGCTGCGGCGTTGCTCCCACCGCCCGCCCCTGCGATCATCGCGCTCGGTGCCGACCTACGACTACCGCTGCCGCGACTGCGGCCACACGATCGAAATCATCCACTCCATCCTGGAGGACGGGCCGGAGGTCTGTGAGCGCTGCCGAGGGCCGATGCAGCGGGTCCTGCACCCGACCGGGGTGATCTTCCGGGGCAGCGGCTTCTACGTCACCGATTCGCGCTCGGCTCAAGAGACCGCCAGCCGCGACTCCGCGGCAAGTCCGGCCGAGAAGGGAAGTCCGGCCGAGAAGGGAAGTCCGGCCGAGGGGGGAGGGTCGGCCGAGGGGGGAAGTTCGAGCGGGGGCGGAGACTCGGAGCCGGCCGGTTCAACCGGTGGCACCCCGAAGGAATGATCAGGCGCTGAGGGTCTGGGGGGTGCCGCAGCGGCGGCAGAATCGCGCCGTGGAGGAGACGGTCAGGCCGCACGATCCGCACGGGCGGAGCGATGCGCGCTGGGCGCCTTCCATGAGGGCCCGGGTTGATGCATCCCAGACCGCGGCCAAGGCGGCGCTGCCGCCGGCCGCCGATCCTGCACCGCTCGACCGATAGGGCATCGCCGTACGCTGGCCGACCGACACCGTTCCCTCGCCCGGGTCGTCGATCCCCAGGCTGTCGAGCTGGCTGCGTCGCGCGGCGAGGCTCTCGGGCACCTCTTCCGTCGACGCTGCCACCGGAGGCGTGATTGGCCCGCGCAGGAACGTGTCGCGCAGGTCGCGCCGTGGGGTGCTGACGGGTGGCGGGGTCGTGGCTGGGACCTCCGGCTCGGCCGGGACCTCGGGCTCGGGCTCCTCGGCGACGACCGGCTCGGGCTCGGGCTCCTCGGCGACGACCGGCTCGGGGACGACCTCTTCCGCGACCTCGACAACGTCGGGTTCCACCTCGTCTGGTTCCACCTCGACCAGTTCGCCGTCGATGGCCCCCTCCGCAGGCGCGATGCTGTCGACAGCCGGCCACGTGAGCGCCTCCGCACTCGTCAGCAGAGCGGCGCCGTCCGCTGGCGCGGCCATGACCGGCAGGCCCGCAATCCGCTGGTCGAATCCAGCGATATCGTCGACGCCGACCAGCGGCACGCAGGAGCGGCAGCGCCCTGCGTCATCGTTCCAGCAATTGACGCAGGTGTAGCGCCGGCAGTCGAGGCAGAAGTTGAAGGCCTGCTGGAACGCCTCGATCTGGACCGCCGCGAGCGTTTCCTCCTCGGCCCGCATGGCGTCGTTGATCGAGTCCGACAGGGTGTCGGTGCTCATGATGAACGCCCGCAGACCGCTCACCAGGCCGCGCGTTTTCCGCCCGGTCGACAGCGGCTCGGGCGCGCCGAATTCATAGCGCGTGCCGCAGCGCTCGCAGAACGATTCGGTGAGGATCTCAGTCGTCATCGGTATGCCCGTCTCGCACGGGCCGCCAGTATAGCCACGACCTGCCCGATGACCCGATCGGGCCAAAGTACCGCGATCGGCGCCGTTGGTACCCCGTGCTAGCATCGCTGGCCGTGGGCATGTTCCGGCGCCTCGAGGACTTCCTCGAGCGGCTCGTTGAGGCGCCCGCTGGTCGGCTCGGAGCGGCACCACCCCAACCGGTGACACTCGCCAAGCGGATCGAGCGCGCGATGGACACCAACAAGCGGTTCAGCGAGGGCGGCGTGATCGTCCCGAACCGATACGCCCTGCACCTCAACCCGGCCGATTACGCGCCATTCGACGCCTACCACGGATCACTGGAGGATGACCTCGCCCACGACGCGCTGACCCGCGCCCGACGCCTCGGGTACCGGCTGGTGGCACGCCCGCGGGTGGTCCTGCGCCCGGATCCGATGGTGCCGCGCGGCGAAGTGCGGGTGGCAGCCGCGGTGGCCGACGAGGAGTCCGACACGCCAGCGGCGGCGACTCCTGACCCGACCAACACGAGCGTGCTGGCCCGACCCGGCCATGCGGTGCCCGAGCCGGACTCGGCGTCCCGCGCGTTCCTGGTAGTGCAGACCGATGGCGCCGCGCCGGCCCGATTCGACCTCGGTGGCGCGCTGATCGCGATCGGCCGCGCGGCCGACAACGACGTCATCCTGGACGACCCGCAGGTGAGCCGCCATCACTGTCAGCTGAAGCTCCAGCACGGCGCGTACGGCTTCGTCGACCTGCAGAGCCGAAACGGCTCCGCCGTCAACGGCCGGCCGGTGGAGGAGATTGCGCTGGCGGACGGGGACCGGATCCGGATCGGCAGCACCAGCGTCGAGTTCCGGCTGCGCGGATGACGTTCCTCGCCCCGTGACCAACGAGCTCCTGCGGCTGCTTCTCCTCGCGCTGCAGCTCGGGTTCCTTGCCCTCCTGTTCGTCATCCTGTACCGCTTCGCGCGCGCCCTGCGGGCCGATCTGCGCCAGGCCGAGGCCACCGCGGCCGCAACGCGGACGGGCATGGGCCGCCTGGTGGTCCTCGAATCGCCGGGGGAGGAGCCGTCGGTCGGGCGCGTCCTGCAGATCGGGCCCATCACCACCCTGGGCCGCGACCTGAACAGCACGATCTACCTCGATGACGAATTCGCCAGCGGCACCCACGCCGCGCTCACCTTCCGGGGTCGGGCCTGGTACGTCGAGGACCGGCGCAGCACGAACGGGACGTGGGTCAACGGCCACCGCATCCAGCGCCCGGTGGCCCTGTCATACGGGGACGAGCTGGTGGTGGGCCGCGTCCGGTTCCGCCTCGAGCGCTGAGGGTGTACCGCCTGGCCGCCCGTCGCATTGAGCTCGGGCTCCTGATCCCGGTCCTGCTGCTCGTCCCGTTGGGAGTCGTCGTCACGCACATCGCGCAGTCAGGACTGGCCGAGCCCGGGCCGCTGGCCGTGGCCATCGTGTTCGTCGGCCTCATGCTGGGCGCCCACCTGGTCCTGGCCTGGTCGGGGCACCGCGGCGACGAGCTGCTCCTGCCCGCCGTGGCGGCCATGGGGGCGCTGGGGATCGTCATGCTGAACCGCCTGCCGCAGGACCTGGCCGGCAACCCGGCTTTCAACCTGGGGATGGTGGGCACCCAGTTGGTCTGGTTCGGGATCGGCCTGGCCGCCATGTTGGTGGTGGCGATCGGGGTCCGCGACGACGGATTCCTGCGCCACTACAAGTACAGCTGGGGCCTCCTGGCCGCGGTTCTGCTGGTGGTCACGCTGCTGTTCGGAGCCGAAGTCAACGGGGCGCGGCTGTGGATCGTGATCGGCCCCTTCGGCTTCCAGCCCTCGGAAGCGATCAAGGTCATGCTCGTTGTCTTCCTCGCGGGCTACCTGGCGGAGAATCGGGCGGTGCTGGCCGGGGCCAGCCTGCGACTCGGCCCGGTTGCCCTGCCGCCCATCCCGTACCTGGCCCCCATGCTGGTGGTGTTCGCGGCGGTGATGCTGGTGGTCGTCGTCAGCCGCGACCTGGGCACCGCGCTCCTGTTCTTCGGCGTATTTCTGACCATGCTATTCGTGGCCACCGGGCGGCGCACATACGTGCTGTTCGGCGCGGTGCTGTTCGTGGTCGGAGCCGGTGTTGCCTACCTGCTGTTCCCGCATGTCCAAGAGCGGATTGACACCTGGATCGACCCATGGGCCGATCCGAACGGTACCGGCTACCAGGCCGTGCAGGCCATCTACGCGTTCGCGCGTGGCGGGCTGCTGGGTGAGGGTCTGGGCCAGGGCCTGCCCCAGGTAGACGGCCGCCTGCCAATCCCCGCCGTTCACACCGACATGATCTTTGCCGCGATTGGCGAGGAGCTAGGCCTGCTGGGTGGGGTCGCGATGCTGGGGCTGGTGGCAGTGATCATGACCCGCGGCCTGCGGATCGCGGTCTTGGCCCGCGACGACTTCAGCACCATGCTGGCCACCGGGCTGGCGGCCGGCCTTGTGCTCCAGAGCCTGATCATCATCGGCGGCAACCTCAAGGTCGTGCCGCTGACGGGGATCACGTTGCCCTTCGTCAGCTACGGCGGCTCCAGCCTGCTCGCCAGCTTCGTGGTGGTCGGGCTGCTGCTGTCCATCAGCCATCGGTCGATCGAGGCAGACCGGGCGGAATCGGCTGAATTCGGGGAATCAGCGGAGCCGGAAGGGCGCCCCGGATGATCGCGCGACACCTGCCACGCCTGGGAACGGCGATGCTGGCCGGCTTCGCCGTGCTGGCCCTGGCCATGTCGTGGTGGCAGGTCGTGCTGGCCTCGCCGCTCGAGGCTCGGCCGGACAACCCCGCACTCATCGCCGCCCATCGGAGCGAGCCGCGCGGCACGATCTTCGACACCAACGGGACCGTGATGGCCTCTACCACCGTCGTGGACGGCATCGCCCGTCGGGCGTACGCCGATCCTGCCTCGACCCACCTGGTCGGGTATGCCTCGTTCCGATACGGCACCTCGGGCATCGAACGCGCCTGGGACGAGCTGCTGATTGGGCTGCGCGACCCGAATCCGCTGCACGACGTGGTCAATGACGTCCTGCAGCGGCCGCCGCAACCTCACGACCTGATGCTCACCGTCGACGCGCGGCTGCAGTCCTTCGCCGCCGCCCAGCTGGCGGGAAGCGTGGGGGCCGTCGTCGCGCTCGACCCGACAACCGGGGCGGTACTGGCCATGACCTCCAGCCCGACCTTCGACGCCAGCGCGATCAGCGGCGACCCTCTGGACGCCGAGGGGCCGTGGAGCGCGCTCCAGCAAGATCCCGGGGCGCCATTCGTGGATCGCGCCCGCAACGGGGTCTACGTCCCCGGCTCGATCATGAAGGTGGTCACCGCCGCCGCCGCCCTGGAGGCGGGCGCCATCACCCCGCAGACGACCTTCCCCACCCAGCCCCAGGAGGAGGTCAGCGGACTGGTGGTGAGCGGTTTCACGATCACCGAGCACGACCTTGCCGGCGTCCAGCCCGCCCTGTGGGACCTTTCACCGGCGATGCAGATCTCGAGCAACATCTATTTCGCCCACGTCGGGCTGGAGCTGGGCCAGGGTCCCTACCTCGCCGGTGCCTCGGCCTTCGGTTTCTGCGAGGACCTGCGGGTTGGCCCGGCGGATCACGCCCTGCCGGTCTCCGCGTCCTCGGTGACTGCTCTCACCGAGGATGGATGCGAGAGCTTCGTGGATGACGCCGAGCTGGCGTCGGCCGCGTTCGGGCAGGCGCGCGTGACGGCGACGCCGCTCCAGATGGCGCTGGTGGCGGCCACCATCGCCAACCAGGGCGTGATGCTGGACCCGTTCGTCGTGCGCGAGGTCCAGGCCCCGGATCCATCGGGAACCCCGGGCCAGATCACGGCCACCTACAGCAGCCCGGGCCGGCGGACGGTGGTCAGCCCCCAAACCGCCGAGGCGGTGCGAGCCGTGATGGTCGACGCGGTCCATGGGCCGCTGGGCGTCCCATACGCGGGTGCCGCGAACGTGGCGATCTACGGGATCGGCGGGGTCCAGACCGCCGGCAAGACCGGCACGGCCCAGCGGGGCGGCGACCTTCCGCCCCACTCGTGGTTCATCGGTTTCGCGGCCGCCCAGCCGGGCGCCGCGCCCAGCATCGCCCTTGCGGTCATCGTGGAGGGCGCCGGCCCCGGATCCGCGACGGCGGCGCCCATCGGCGGGCGGGTCATGGCGGAGTGGCTCCGGCTCATCGGCTCCTGAACCGCGTGACCGCCGGCTGGGGTATTGTCAGGCGACCGAACCTCGCCACCAGGAGTGCGCCTTGAACGTCCAGGAACCGGCAGAGCGGACCATCGGCAACATCGAGCGGGTCATCGTCGGTAAGCACGCTGAGGTCCGGCTGGCCCTGGTGGCGCTCCTGTGCGAAGGCCACATCCTGATCGAGGACGTGCCCGGGGTCGGCAAGACGATGCTCGCCAAGGCCCTGAGCCGCAGTGTGGGATGCACGTTCCGTCGTATCCAATTCACCCCGGACCTCCTGCCCTCGGACGTCACGGGGCTGTCGATCTTCAACCAGAAGACCCAGGATTTCGAGTTCCGCCCCGGGCCGATCATGGCCCAGGTCGTCCTGGCCGACGAGATCAACCGAGCCACGCCCAAGACCCAGAGCGCGCTGCTCGAATGCATGGAGGAGCGGCAGGCCACGATCGATGGCGTGAGCTACCCGATGCAGAGGCCGTTCCTGGTCATCGCCACCCAGAACCCGATCGAGTACGAGGGCACGTTCGCCCTGCCCGAGGCCCAGCTCGACCGCTTCCTGCTGCGCATCCGGCTCGGGTATCCGAAGCCGATGGAGGAGCTCGTCATCCTCGACGAGCAGAAACGCCTGCACCCGATCGAGTCGGTCCAGCAGGTCCTGCCCCTGGATGAGCTGCGCCAGATGCAGGTCGGCGTGAAGGAGATCTACGTCGATCAGGGCGTGGCCGACTACATCGTTCGGCTGGTGGGCGCTACCCGCGAGCACGCCGACGTGTACCTCGGGGCGTCGCCGCGCGGGTCGCTCCACCTGTACAAGGCGGCGCAGGCACTGGCCGCCGTCAACGGACGGGACTACGTCATCCCCGACGACGTCAAGCAGCTCGCGGTCCCGGTGCTCGGCCACCGGCTGATCGTGCGCAGCCAGGCCTCGCTGCGCGAGGTCGACAACGACGCCATCGTGCGCGAGGTGCTCTCCACGGTGCCCATCGCCGAGCCGTCTGAGGCCGGCACGCCGGCCTAGGCCGGCCTCGCCGCAGACCCGGACCGCGATGGGTCAGATCGGGCGCCGGCTGCCGGTGATCTTCATCGCCACCGTCCTCGTGGTGGCGGCCTTCAGCACCGGTATCAGCGTCCTGTTCTTTCTTGTCTACCTCGCCGGCGCCCTGATCATCGGTTCCTGGTGGTACGCGCGGCGCGGGCTGGGCGGCGTCCGCGCGGGCTATCACGTGCTGAACCCGCGAGCCCAGGTCGGAGAGGTCCTGCACGCGGTGTATCGCATCGACAACGACGCGGGCTGGAGCAAGCCCTGGCTTGAGGTCACCAATGACTCAACGCTCCCGATCGGCCTCCCGGGTCGGGTGATCGGGGTCCGGGCCGAGTCCAGCCGCCAGTGGCTGTCCAAGGTCTCGCTGACCCGCCGCGGGACGTATCGCATCGGTCCGGTGAAGGTCCGCACCGGGGACCCATTCGGGCTGTTCACGTCGGAGATGGTGGTGGGCCGGCCCACCACGGTGGTGGTCTTTCCGAAGCTCTTCGAGCTGCCCCACTGGCGCCTCCCGCCCGCTCCCATCGAGGGGACGTCGTCTGCCCGTCGCCGCCGGGAGACGGCTTCGCCCCTGGCGGCGACCATCCGCCCGTACGCGCCGGGCGACGCGATCAACCGCATCCACTGGCTCAGCAGCGTCCGCCACGGCGAGCTCCAGGTCAAAGAGTTCGATCCGGAGCAGGCGGCCGATCTGTGGATGCTGCTGGACCTCGAGCGCGCGGCACACGTGGGAACCGGGGACGGCTCGTCGGTCGAACTTGCGGTCAGCGTCGCGGCGTCGATCGCGGTCCGGACCCTGGCCGACAACCGGTCCGTGGGGCTGACCGCCTCCGCCCGTCGGGCCCAGGTCCTGACGCCGGACCGCGGGTCGCGGGTGGAGCAGAAGATCCTCCATCTGCTGGCCAACGTCCAGGCCGACGGTCTCCAGCCCCTGGCCGAGGTGGTGGCCGCCAGCCTGCCCCAGTTCCGGCGGGGGATGACCGTGTGCATCGTGACCGGCTCCACGCGGCGGGAGTGGGTGCGCCCGCTCTCCAGCCTGGCGCGACGGGGAGTGGGGGCGATTGCGGTGCTGGTTGACCTCGACTCGTTCGCCGCCGCCGACTCCCCAACCGCGAGCTCGGGTCCCCGCGAGCTGAACGCCGTCCGCCACGCGCTGAGCGAGTACGGATTTGCCCACGTCGTTCTGCGCGCCGGCGATGACCCGGCACGGGTGCTGGTCACTCGGGAGCGCGTCCGTGCTTGACGAACCGGTCGAGGTTCGGCGGACGCTGCGGGGCCCGCGCGAGGGCTGGCTGAGCGTCGCCCTGCTGGGGGTCATGCTGCTCAGCCTGTGCTGGGCGGTGCAGTCTGCAGGCTGGCTCGATCAGCTCGACTTCCTGCCACCGGTCGCGATCTGGGCCCTGATCGGGGGACTGGGCCTCGGCACCAGCCGCCTGTCAGTGTCCGTCACGATCCCCCTGGCGGCGGTTTCCGGGGCAGCGATCGTGCTGTGGACCGTTGGTGGGGAGTACTTCCCGGAGCTCGACCAGCTCGGGCGCCTGGATGCCATGCGCGGAACCGGCATCGATGCGGCGGTGACTGCGTACCGCTTCGGGAGCATTCAGTCGGCGGTCGTCCTGGCCCTGGCCATTGGGGCGCTGATGTGGGTCACCGCCTACACGGCCGCGTTCGCGGTGTACCGCCGCCACCACGTCCTGGACGCCATCCTGCTGATCGGCGCATTCCTGGTGATCAACCTGGTTGCCACGGTCCGCGACCTGTTCGGCCTCCTGATCCTGTTTGCCATGGCCGCGATGTTGCTCTGGCTGCGGGCCGCACTCGTCGAGCGGCGGTCCGGCTGGCAGCAGCGCCGGGTGAGCGAGAACCTCGACGTGCCGGCTTCGATCATGCGCAGCGGCGTCGTGTTCACGTTCGCGGCCATCGGCCTGGCCTTCGTGCTGACGTCGGTGGCGGTGGCGGCGCCACTGACCGCGGCCGTGCGCAGCCTGGACCAGGTCTGGCTCGACCTCGCCGATGAGGCGAGTGGATTCTTCCAGGGTCTGAACAGCAGCAACGCCCGCCCGGTGACGGCCGGCTTCGGCCCGCGCATGACCGTGGGCGGCGTGTGGAGCACGAGCGACGACCCTGTCCTGACCCTGTTCGCCGAGCGACCCTATTACCTGGCGGCAGTCACCTATGACCACTATACGGGGCGCGGCTGGGCGCGGACCGATGGGCGACCACGCTCGGTCGGCGCCGAGCAGGATGTGTTCCCTGACTGGACCCCCGACCGACCCCTGGTGGCCGAGGGATTCCAGCTGGAGACGGTCACCGTCCAGATCGTTCGCCCGCAGGGGCGCGATCTCTTCACGCCGGGTTTCCCGGTGCGCCTGTTTGCGCCGGTGGTCGTCACCGAGCCGGGCGGGCTGCCATTCATGGGCGGTCTGGAGGCGGCCGGCGCCCTGAGCCCGGATCAGTCGTACGACATCACCGCCACCATCTCCGAGGTGACCGAAGCCCAGCTGGCGGCGGCCTCGACCGATTATGAAGAGGAAGTCCTGGCTCTGTACCTCGGCACCGACGGCATCACCGAGCAGACGCGCGTCCTGGCGCAGGACATCGCGGCCGGCGCCACAGACCCGTACCACCAGGCCAAGGCGATTGCCACCTTCCTGCGAACGAACCCAGCATTCGCCTACGACACGTCAGTGACGCCGCCCTCCGACCCGAGTCTAGACCTGGTGGACTACTTCCTGTTCCAGAGCCAGCGTGGGTTCTGCACCTATTACGCCTCGACCATGGTCATGATGGCCCGCAGCCTGGGCATTCCCGCCCGCCTGGCGGTTGGCTACGCGCCCGGTGTGCTGGTGGAGGATGGGGCCTACGAGGTCACGGCCCGGAACGCCCACGCCTGGGCCGAGCTGTACTTCCCCGGCTATGGGTGGCAGATCTTCGAGGCCACCAAGTCCATCGATCCCAAGTTCAACCGGCGCAGCGGTGACCCCGCCGGCGCGCGTCCCATCCCCAGCGGGCGAGGCGTGGACTTCCAGGGCCCGTTCGCGCCCGGCATCGACTCGCCGACCAAGATCCTTCCCACCGCCAGCTTCGTGCCCATCCCGGGCGGTTTCCAGGCCGGCCAAACCTCGCCGACCGAGGAGGCGCGAGCCAACAACGGCTGGATCTTCCTGGCCCTGGCCGGGGGGGCAGTCCTGATCGGGGCGTGGCGCTGGTTCTCTGCCCGCCGGCGCTTCCGCTTCCTGTCCCCCGGCGACCGGGGCTGGGCGCGATTGAACCTGGCCGCTCAGCGGGCGGGGATTGGACGCCGACCGGCGGAGACGTTCTACGAGTACGCCGGCTGGCTGGAAGCCGAGCTGCCGAGCCGGGCCGGCGAGATCCGCACCATCGCGGAGGGGAAGGTGTGGTCTGCCTATTCCGGCCGCTCCATGAGCGAGCGCGCGATCGAGGCGATTGAGCGGGCCTGGGATACGCTGCGCTTCCCGCTGGCCGGATTGGCGGTCCGCCGCCGGGTGGCCGCGCTGCTCGGGCGCCGCGCCTGACCGGCTAGGTGACTCCCACGCCGGCCCGGGCGTCGTAGGCCGCCCGCCCGGCATCGCGGGCCGCAGACGGGTCCGCCGGCCGGCCCATGGCCTCCAGGGCTTCGGCCATCACGGTCAGGGCGGCGTCGATCTCCCCCCAGGCGACGTCGCCCATGTGGCCGATGCGCAGGATCCGCCCGGTCCATTTGCCCTGGCCGCCGGCCAGGACCAGGCCGCGGCTTCGGAGCGCCGAGCCGAACTCGCCCCAGTCCAGGCCGTCCGGCAGCCAGGCGGCGGTCACGGTCGCCGACCGGTACTCCGGCGCGGCGACGAGGGTGAAGGCGAGTGCCTCGAGACCGGCGGCGGCCCCGGCCGCGACGGCCGCATGGCGGGCCCAGGTCTGCTCGCGGCCCTCGGCTTCGAGGTTGGCGACGCCCACCCGCAGCCCGTACAAGACGCTGACGGCCGGAGTCCACGGCGTTTGGCCCTTCTCCGCCCAGCGGCGGGCCTCCCCGAGGTCCCAATAGAAGCGCGGCATGCGGGCCTCGGCCTCCGCCGCTCGGGCGCGCTCGCCGACGGCGGCGATGGCGATTCCCGGCGACGCCATGAAGGCCTTTTGCGACGCGCTGACCACGAGGTCCACGCCCCACTCGTCCATCTCGAACGGCAGGGCGCCCAGGCCGCTGATACCGTCCACCAGGACCAGCGCCTCTCCGGGCGCGGCGCGTACCGTCGCGACCAGCTCGCGCAGCGGGTTCGTCACCCCGGTCGAGGTCTCGTTGTGCGTCAGCAGCACCGCGCGATACGGTTCCGAGCCGGCCAGGTGCGCCGCCAGCCGATCCGGATCCGCGGCGCTGCCCCAGTCGAAGTCGAGCCGGTCCACGTCGGCACCGAAGATCTCGGCGATCTGCGCGAACCGGTCGCCGAAGGCTCCGATCGAGACGCCCAGCACACGGTCGCCGGGCGACAGCGTGTTCACCACCGCCGCCTCCAGGGCCCCCGTCCCCGAGCCGGTGAGCAGGAACACCTCGCCACCGGTGCCGATCAGGCGTCCCAGCCCGGTCGTGGTCTCGCGCAGGAGCTCCGCGAACTCCGGTCCGCGGTGGTTGATCATCGGACCGGCCTGCGCATGGCGAACGGCGCGGGGGAGGGGCGTGGGGCCCGGAACACGGAGGTTCTGCTCCATCCGGGCATGATAGCGACGCACTAGACTCGCCCCATGCCCCGGCGCACCCCGGTGGTCATGCCCGACCGCCCGTTATTCGAGGACCAGCCCGACCCCGGCGCACCCCTCGCCGCGCGCCTCCGACCGGCGCACCTCGAGCAATTCGTCGGCCAGCAGCATCTGGTCGGCCCCGAAGGCGCCCTCCTGCAGGTCGTGCGCCCAGGCTACCTGCCGAGCCTGGTCTTCTGGGGTCCGCCGGGGAGCGGCAAGACTACCCTTGCGCGCCTGGTCGCCGACCAGGCCGGCGGTGCCTGGCGCCAGCTCAGCGCAGTCACCAGCGGTGTCGCCGACGTCCGGGCCCTGGTCGCCGAGGCCCAGGCCCGACGCGAAGCGGGCGGGCGCACCGTCCTGTTCATCGACGAGCTGCATCGGTTCAACAAGGCCCAGCAGGATGCCCTCCTGCCTCACGTCGAGGACGGCTCCATCACGCTCCTGGGAGCCACCACCGAGAACCCGTACTACGAGCTGAATGCCCCGCTCCTGAGCCGAATGCGCGTTTATCGGCTTGAACCGCTGGACGCGGAGGACCTTACCGTCATCATCAACCGCGCTCTGACCGATGCGGCCGGCCTGTCCGGCCGCCTGTCGCTGACCGATGACGGCCTGACCGCGCTGCTCGACATGTCGGGGGGTGACGCACGCCAGGCCCTCAACGTGCTCGAGGCCGCGGCCGCGACCGCACCGGACGGGTCAGCCCTCGACGCAGTGGCCCTATCGACTGCGGCCCAGGAACGCCTGCTGGCCTACGACCGCGCCGGTGACGGGCACTACGAGGCGATCAGCGCCTTCATCAAGAGCATGCGCGGCAACGACCCCGATGCGGCCCTGTACTGGTGCGCGTCCATGATCGCCGCCGGAGAGGACCCGACCTACATCGCGCGCCGGATCGTGATCGCCGCCAGCGAGGACGTGGGCAACGCGGACCCGCGGGCGCTGCAGATAGCGGTGGCCGCCATGCAGGCGGTCGAGATGATCGGCCTGCCCGAGGCCCAGTACGCCTTGGCCCAGGCTGCCAGCTATATCGCTGCGGCGCCGAAGTCGAATCGGGCCGGGGCCGGATATTGGGCGGCGCTGGCCGACGTGGAGGAAAAAGGCCGGCTGCCAGTGCCGCTCCACCTACGCCCGGGTACCCATCGGCGGCTGGCCCGCGAGCAGGGCCATGGCAAGGGGTATCGGTACCCGCACGATTTTCCCGGCGCAGATGTCGACCAGCAGTATCTGCCCGATGCCCTGCTCGGGCGGGTCTACTACGAGCCGTCAGACCAGGGGATGGAAGCGCAGATCGGGGAGCGGCTGCGCCGGCTGATGGACGCCCGGAAGGGCTAGCTCGGACCGATCCCGGCCAGGTTGACTGCGACCACGGCCACCCCCAGCAGGGCGGCCATGAGCAGGACCAAGACGGCCGTATTGCGCAGGTCACGCGCCACGTAGTGGTACTCGGCGCGGGCGGTCTCGCCCAGTCGGGACGAACCGGCCGTCGACAGTCCGGCCGCGAACGGACGCCCGCTCACTCCGGCAGGGGCGGGTAACGGAGCTCGCGCGGCCTCGCCTGGAGCTGAGGGCAGGCTGGGTGCTGCCGCTGGGCGCGCGCCGCTCGGTCTAGGTGCTGCCGGGTGGCGAGACCGGCGTTGCTGGCGGGCTCGTCGGGAAGCGGCCTTTCCGCTGCGGCGGGGCATGAGCACCTCGTTGAGCTGATTTCCGCGACGGCCTGATGCTACCGACGGGGTCGGTATGATACCCAGCCCGTGGCCGACCTCAACCAGTGGCTGCTCGATAACCTGTGGATCGTCGTCGGCGCATCGGCCCTGGTGGTCCTCGGGCTGGTCGGGGCACTCGTCATCCTCGGCCGCAGGCTGTCGAAGGCGACGGCCGCCTACCGGGCACTGGTGCATGAGACGACCGGGACGTCGTTGGCTGGAACCCTGGACGCCCAGGCCGCCCGAGTGGAGGCCGTGGACCGACGGCTGGCTGAGGTGGACGGCCGGTATCGGCTGGTGGAATCTCGCTCCCGCGGCAGCCTCCAGCACGTGGGGCTGGTCCGGTTCAACCCGTTCGAGGACACCGGGTCCGATCAGAGCTTCGCCATCGCGCTCCTCGACGACGAGCAGAGCGGGATCGTAATCAGCAGCCTGCACGGCAGAGGCGGGACCCGGATCTTCGCCAAGCCCGTACAAGCCGGCCAGGCCAGCCACGCCCTGTCGGACGAGGAGCAGAAGGCGGTGCGCATCGCATCTGGTGGGCTCCGAGACGCCGGCGCTCAACGCGACCGATAACCTGTCGCGGCGGCGGCACAGGCTGCCGGCATGCCCGACCCCTCGGCTACCATCGATTCCGTGGCTGCCGTCGTCCCCTCACCCAACCAGATCCCGATCTTCGAGGAGCTGGTGGGGCCGCCCGCACCCCGCCGACGCCACCTTCGTGTCCAGCCACCGCTTCTTGCCGACCTGACCGCTCGCCAGCGGCGGGCGGTGACGTGGGGCGACGGCCCGCTGCTGGTGGTGGCCGGGGCGGGCACCGGCAAGACGACGGTCCTCACCCGCCGCATTGCGTGGCTCATCGCCGAGCAGCGAGCCAAACCCTCCCAGATCCTGGCCCTGACCTTCACCGAGCGGGCCGCGGCCGAGATGCAGGAACGGGTCGACCAGCTCGTTCCGTATGGCTACGCCGATTCGGTGATCTGCACCTTCCACGCCTTCGGGGACCGTCTGATCCGGGAGCACGGGTTCGGGGCCGGGCTGTCGGACCAGGTGGCGGTCATGTCCCGTCCGGAGCAGGTGACGTTCCTGCGCGAGCATCTGGATGAGCTGCCCCTGGACCGATACCGCCCGCTCGGGGATCCGACCCGCTTCTTGTCGATGCTGGCCACGCACTTTTCGCGGGCGCGCGATGAGGACGCGTCCCCGGCCCAGTACCGCGCGGCCGCGGAGCGAATCGCGGCCCGCGCCGCCGCAGACCCCGACGACGCAGCGCTGGCCGAGGAGGCGGCCCGCCAGCAGGAGCTTGCGGCGGCCTATGAGACGTACGAGCAGCTCCTGCGCGCGGCGAATCGGATCGACTTCGGCGACCAGGTCAGCCTGGCCCTTGGCCTCCTGCGCGACCACCCGGACATCCTGGAAACGGAGCGAGGTCGCTATCGGTACATCCTGGTCGACGAATTCCAGGACACGAACCATGCCCAGTTCGAGCTCGTGAAGCTGCTGGCGCCGGCCCCGTCAGGCAACGTCACCGTGGTCGGCGACGACGACCAGAGCATCTACCGCTTCCGGGGCGCAGCCCTGTCGAACATTCTTGGCTACCGGGCCGCCTACCCAAAGACCGGCAGGGTGGTGCTGACCGACAACTTCCGATCGCCCCAGGCGGTGCTGGACGCGGCGTATCGGCTCATCCGCCACAACGACCCCGATCGGCTCGAGGTCCGCGAACGGATCGACAAGCATCTGCGGGCACGCGGCCCGACGAAGCGGGTCGCGCCAGACGCGCCGGAGGTGAGCAGCCTCGCGTTCGCCACCACGTCCGACGAGGCCGACGCAGTGGCTGAGCGCATCACGGCCTCCATCGCCACCGGCCGGCGGGCAGGCGACCACGCCATCCTGGTCCGGGGCAACCGCGACGCGGATCCCTACCTGCGCGCGCTCAGCCTGCGGCGCATTCCGTGGCGCTTCAGCGGCACGGCAGGCCTGTACCGCCAGCCCGAGGTCCGCGTCCTGCTCAGCTTCCTGCGCGCGCTCAATGACTCCGAGGACTCGGTCAGCCTGTTCGACCTGGCCACCTCGGACATCTTCGGCCTCGCGCCCGACCAGGCCAGCCGCGTCCTGAACCGGGCGTCGCGCCGCCACCTCGGCCTGGAGGTCGCGCTGCGGCAAGGGCTGGCTGACCCGGCCCAAGCCACCCTGCGCGGAGCACCGGCCGCCATCGCTCAGCGCCTGCTCGCCGCCCTGGACGCCCATCGCGAGCTGGCGGCCCGGCTGGATGCCGGCGAGATCCTGTACCGGTTCGTGACCTCCACCGGGTGGCTGGCGCGATTGGCGCTCGAGGCCCGGGAAAGTGGTCCCGAACGGCTCCAGAACGTCGCCCGCCTCTTCGAAATCCTGCGCCGCGCGTCGGCCGTCCTTCGCGACCCGCGACTGCCGTTCCTCGTCGCCCGGCTGGATACGTTCATCCAGGCCGGCGACGACCCCGCGACGGCCGACGCGGACCTGGAGGCCACCGAGGCGGTCCACGTCCTGACCTGCCACAAGGCCAAGGGCCTCGAGTTTCCGATCGTGTTCATGGTCGGCATGGCCCAGGACCGATTCCCGACCCGCACGCGGCGCGAGCCGGTCGACCTGCCCGATGAGCTCGTCCGCGAGGTCGCAATCGACGGCGACTACCACCTCGCCGAGGAGCGGCGCCTGTGCTACGTGGGCATGACGCGGGCCCGCGAGAGGCTGACCATGACCTGGGCCCGCGATGAAGGGGAGCGCCCGCGGCGGCCGAGCCAGTTCCTGCTCGAGGCCCTGGACGTGGGGCCCGCTCTTCCGGCCGACATCCTGCGGCCCAACCCGATGGAACGGATCGAGCGCCTCCGCCCGCCCACCGAGGTCGGGCCGGTGCGTTCGGTGGAGGCCCCGCGCCCCGGGTTGGTCGAGGAACCGCTCACCTTGAGCTACGGCCAGGTCAGCGACTACACCGATTGCCCGGCCCGCTACCGCTACGCCCACCTGATTCGCCTGCCCACCCCGGTCAGCCATCCACTGGTCGTGGGCCGTGCCCTCCACGCCGCGGTCCAGGCCTTCCACCGGACCAAGATGGGCGGATCCGTGATGCCGCTCGAGGAGCTCCACGCCGAGCTCGATCGGCACTGGGAGTCCACCGGGTTCGTGACCCGGGCCCACGAAGATGCGCGCCGCGCCTCGGCCCGCGCCGCCCTGACTCGCTTCTGGAACGAGCAGCAGGCATCCCCGGCTCCGGTCATCGGCGTCGAGCAGGAGTTCGCCTTTCGGTTCGGTCCGGACCGGGTCCGGGGACGGATCGACCGCATCGACCGCGATCCGGATGGCGCGATCGGCGTGGTCGACTACAAATCGGGCGATGTCCGCGACCCCGCGACGGCGACGCGCCGCTCGCGCGAGTCGCTCCAGCTGGCGATGTATGCCCTGGCCTGGGAATCCGAGCACGGGCGACCGCCGGACCGGCTCGCGCTGCACTTCCTCGAATCGGGGGAAGTGGGCCTCAGCCAGGCAACCCCCGCCCGTCTGGAGAAGGCCCGGTCCCAGATCGCGTCCACCGCCGCCGGGATTCGGGCCAAGCGCTTCGATGCCAACCCGGGACCGATGCGCTGTGCGTCCTGCCCGTTCCGTACCATCTGTCCTGACGCGGCGCGGTGAAGCTCCGGGACCGTTTTCTGATCGTCGTTCTGCCGGCGGCAGCCGTGGCGGCGATGGTCGGCGTGCTCGTCCTGGCCACCGAGCTGTGCCCCGGCCCGGTGCCGGGTGATCCATGTCCCGATGCCGACCGGAACCGCGTGCTCGTGATCGGCCTGGCCGGCTTGGCGCTGGGGCTGCTCATCACGCCCGGGGCGTTCGTGGTCGACTTCGCAGCACGGCGCCGGATCGCGTATCTCGGGGCCTGGGGCCGCGCCGCCCGGCGCGGGGCGCTGGCCGGCCTGGTCCTGGCCGCGGTGGCAGGCTTGCGGCTGGTGGATGCCCTGAATCCCTTCTCGGCGGTGGTCGTGGGTGGCGTCGCCATGGCCGCCGAGTGGCTCGCCATTCGCCGGCTCGACAGCGAGTGACCCCCGGCCCCGACCCGGCGTCCGGCGATCCGTTCGGCGGGCAGGCCACAGACGCCGACCAGCTGGCCGAGATCTACGACCTCGAGCACGATGCTGTTATCGAGGACCGGGCTTTCTACCGTGAGCTCACTCGGCGGGTACGAGGGGCGGTGCTGGACCTCGGCTGCGGATCTGGTCGGCTGTTCGGAACGTTCCTCGACGGCCGCGCCAGCCGCATCGTCGGCGTGGATGCATCGGCGGCAATGCTTCGTCGCGCGCGGGCCCGCATCGCAGCGGACCCGCGCCTGGCGGAAGCCGACGCGGAAGGCCGGATCGAGCTGGTCCTCGGCGACGTCCGATCCGTCCGGCGCCCGGAGCGCTTCGGGTTGATCGTCGCTGCGGGTGTGCTGCCGCACCTCGACGGCCCGGAGGATGCGGCCCGGCTTCTGGCACGAGCCGCGCGGCTCCTCACCCCGCGTGGCCTGCTCGTGCTGGACGACCTGGGGCCGGGGGCGTTGCCGGCGGGCGACATGCCGCTGGCGGTGGACTGGGTCATCGAGTCTGAGGGCCGTCGCTTCACGCGGAGGAGCCAGCTCGTGCGCCGCGATGCACCCGAAGGGCTCAGGATCGCCCTGTCGACCGTGGTGGACCGACAGGACCCCGATGGTACGATAGCGCGGCTTCCGGCCAGTTTCCGCCTCTGGTACCCCTTTCCTGACATCGTCTCGCGGCTGGTTGAGGCCGCGGGACTCGCTGTCGCCGCGACCCACGGGTCCCACGACCCGGAGGCGTATTCGGCCGAGAGCGAGCGCCTGATCGTCCTCAGCCGGCGTATCCGGCACCGGTCAGCGCGACGTGGAATGGAACTCGGATGAGGCGATAACACAGACAAGGTGGCAGGCGAGCGAATCCGGCTCTTGATGATCGAGGACGTGCCCCAAGTGGCGTCGCACGTCCGATCCCTGCTGGTCGCCCAGACCCAGATCCAGGTGGTCGAGGTTATCGGCGACGGGGATCGCGCGCTGGCCGCGGTCGGCGATTTCCGCCCCGACGTCGTGATTATCGACTGGCTGCTCCAGGGCCGGGTCAGCGGGGCCAAGGCCGCGTCCAGCATCCGGCAGGCCCATCCCGAGGTGGGGATCATCGTGCTCACCGTCCCGCAGGAGCCCATCACCGAGGATCCGGCACAGGGGATCGACGCCGTCCTCCGCATGCCGCTGGCCGGTTTCGACCTCACCACCATCATCCGCCGCATCGCCGAGGAACGGGTCACCGCCACGTCCGGTGCCGGGGCGCAAATGGTGAGCCTGTTCTCGCCCAAGGGTGGGGTGGGCCGGACGACGCTTGCCTACAACCTGGCCGTGGCCCTGGCGGGCGAAGAGCCGGTGTGCCTAGTCGACGGTTCGCTCCAGTTCTCGGACCTGCGCGGCCTGCTGCGAGCCCCGGCCAACGCGCTTTCCATCCTCGACCTGCCGACCGACAAGATCCGCGATAGCGACGTGTCGGAGGTCATGTGGCGCGATCCGTCCGGCATCGACGTCCTGCTCGCGCCGCCGCGGGTCGAGATGGCCGAGATGATCACCACCCGCGACATCGAGAAGTCGTTGTCCCTCCTCCGGCGCCTGTATGGCCACGTCGTGATTGACACACGTGCCGGGCTGACCGATGAGGTGCTCGCGTTCCTGGACGCCTCCGACCTGGTCCTCCAGATACTGACCTTCGACGCCATGGCGGTACGGGCCCTGGCCATGGCCAACGAGGCCTTCGCGGCCATCGGCTATCCCCCGTCCAAGATGGCGGTGGTCCTCAACCGAGCCGATGCGTCGGGCGGCATCACTCGGGAGGAGGTTGAGGAGGTCCTCGGCCAGCACATCGACTTCGAGATCGTGTCGGATGGCCACCTCGTGCTGGCCGCCAACAACGAGGGCGTGCCGTTCGTGTCGGCCAGTCCCGACGCCCAGATCTCCAAGGGCGTCCGCAGCATCGCGGCCGCCCTGTCGGCCCGACGCCGGACCCCGGCCCTGTCGGTGGCTACCCGCTGACCCGGCCCGTGGTCTCGCCCGACCCGCGCCCGATCGCCGTCTTCGACTCGGGCGTCGGCGGCCTGACCGTCCTGTCTGAAATCCAGCGCCGGCTCCCGGCCGAGACCACCATTTATCTCGGCGACAACGCCCGTACCCCGTACGGGGCGCGGCCAGCCGACGAGGTGCAGCAGTACACCCTGGAATGCGCGGCCTGGCTCATGGACCAACGACCCAAGGTGCTGGTCCTGGCCTGCAACACGGCCACAGCCCAGGCCCTGCCGCAGATCCGAGAGCGGGTTGCGATTCCGGTCCTGGGCGTCGTGCGCCCCGGTGCGGTTGCGGCGGCAGCCGCCACCCGAAGCCGGCACGTCGGGGTCGTGGCGACCGCCGGGACGGTGGCGTCAGGCGCCTACCTGGCGGCCATTGGTGAGGCCGATCCGGGCGTCACGGTCAGCCAGCAGGCGTGCCCCGACCTGGTGCCGCTAGTAGAGGCCGGAGAGCTGGCCGGCGCTCAGGTGGAAGCGGCGATCAGCGGCTACCTGGATGCCCTCCGCGCCCAGGACGGGCAGCTCGACACCCTGCTCCTCGGCTGCACCCACTATCCGCTCCTGCGCCCGGTATTCGAACGACAGCTGGGCCCCGCGGTGAGCGTCGTCGACTCGGCGTTCACGACCGCGCTGGCGCTCGAGGACCTGCTCGATGCGCTCCAGGCCCGCAGCGGGCCGCGGACCGGCGTGCCGCCGGCCCCACACCGCGTGGTCACCACCGGGGACCCGGCCGCGTTTCGCATGGTGGCGACCCGCGTCTTCGGCGGCGACCTGTCGGACATCGAAGCCATTGACCTGCCATCCGCGGAGCCGGCCCGCGCCGACTAGACTGCGGGCGTGAGACGGAACACCTCGCGCCTGACGGCCGGGATCGTCCTTGGCAGCCTGCTGACGGTCACCGTGGCGGTGGCCGGCCGGCGGCTCGAGCGGCGCGCCGGCAGCCATCTGCTGGACTGGGCAGCCATTCGATCCATCGCGCGGCGCCGGGTCGGCGCCCGAACGGGCAGCCTGTCCGCGCGCGAGCGCCTCGCCGCCGAGGCGTTCTACGCCGCCGCCGCCGAGCGGGTGGCTCCCCTGGTGGCCGCCGAGATCGGGGCGCAGCTGGATCACCCGCTTGAGCCCCCGGCCGTCATCGACCGCCTGGCGTGGATCGACCTCAACCTCGGAACGTTCCAGCGCCTCATCGGTCGGCTGGAGACCGAGCTGATGGGGACGCGGTCAACGCCACGTGGGGCCGGCGCATCGCTGGCGCGCATCGTGAACCGCAGCCTCGGCAACCACCAGCTCGGCTGGCTGCTCGCCTTCCTGGCCGCCAAGGTTCTGGGACAGTACGACGTCAGCCTCCTGGCGAGCGCGGCACCTACCCGCGGCCGGCTCTACTTCGTCGACGCCAACGTGGCGGCCACCGCCGACAGTCTGGGCATCGAGCGCAACGCGTTCCGGACGTTCATCGCCATCCACGAGGTCACCCACGCCTATGAGTTCGAGGCGCATCCGTGGCTGCGGGCCCACTTTGCGGCCCTGGTCGAGGAGACCATCCACCGGCTGGCTGCCGATGCCGGCGGGCTGTGGGGCCGGCTGGCGAACGCGTCCCGCGGCGAGGGGCATTGGATGGAACGCCTGATGACGCCCGAGCAGCGCGAGGCGTTCAGCCATACCCAGGCGCTGATGTCGCTGTTGGAAGGCGCCTCGAACCACGTCATGCATGCGGTCGGCGCCCGCATCCTGCCCGCCTTCGACGAGCTCCACGAGCGGTTCGAGGGCCGCCATCGGCGCCGCGGACCGCTGGAGCAGGTCGTCCTGCGGTTGACCGGGCTCGACCTCAAGCTCGAGCAATACGCGGAGGGCGAGCGATTCGTGGCCGCGGTCATGGCCCGCGGCCAGGCCGCCTTCGCGCGGGTGTGGCGGGGGCCCGAATGGCTGCCCAGCCTGGCAGAGATCCGAGCACCTGAACGCTGGCTCGCGCGCGCCGACGCACGCGACGCGACCGCAGCGCGAGACACGGAGGAGGCCCGCTCCTGAGCCCGCCCCGGAAGGTCCGGATCCTGACCACTCCGATCTTCGGCGCTCCGCTGACCCCCGAGACGGTGGCCCGCATCGAGGCCGTTCCCGGCGCCGTGGTCACCCAGATCTCGCGTGACGGGCTGGCCCATGGCGACGCCGAGGCCGCCCTCGCCGAGGCCGAGGTCCTGCTCCGGGGTGGCATCGGCGCAGCTGCCCTGGACCACGTCATCGAACGCGCCCCGGCCCTGCGCTGGATCCATTCCATCTCCGCCGGGGTGGACAAGGTCGTGACCCCGCTGTCCCGGCAGCGGGGTCTGCAGGTCACCAATGCCCGGGGAGTCTTCTCGCGACCGATCGCTGAGTACGTGGTGATGATGTGCCTCGCTATCGCGCGCCGCCTGCCGCAGCTGTTCGACCTCCAACGCGAGCGGACTTGGCAGCCCCTGCGCGGCACGGAGCTGGGCGGCCTCACGGTCGGCATCGTCGGCTACGGCAGCATCGGCGCCGAGGTGGCGCGCCTGCTGGCGCCGTTCCGGACCCGCATCGTGGCTACCCGTCGCCACCCGGAGCTGGGCAGCGGGGAGCTATCGAACGTCGAGGTCTGGGGTGTAGATCGCATGCATGACCTGCTCCAAACCGCCGACGTGGTCGTCATTGCCGCTCCGTTGACCGACACCACGGCCGGGCTGATCGGTGCGGCCGAGCTGCAGGAGATGCCGGGTCATGCCTGGCTGATCAACATCGCCCGCGGCCGGCTGGTGGACGAGCTGGCCCTGTGTCGTGCCCTGGCCGCGGGCTGGATCGGCGGCGCTGTGCTCGACGTCTTCGACGAGGAGCCGCTCCCCGCCGACTCGCCGCTGTACGACACGCCCAACCTGGTCATCACGCCGCACACCTCCTGGTCCTCCGACCGGGTCCTCGAGCGCAGCCTCGACCTGTTCGTGGCCAACCTCGAACGCTACCTCGCCGACCAGCCGCTCGAGAACCTGGTCGACCTCGAGGCTGGCTACTGACCGATGGGGGTCTGACCGATGCAGGTCGCCATCGTCGGCCTGCCCGGATCGGGCAAGACGACGGTCTTCACCGCCCTCGGCGGGCACCCGACCGAGTCCGGCCACGCCGTGGGCCGTGCGGCACCCAACGTGGGCGTGGTACCGGTCCCCGATGAGCGCGTCGACGCCCTGGCGGCCGTGTTTCACCCGCGCAAGACGGTGTACGCGGACGTCACCTACGTCGACCTCGCGATCCCGACCGGCGCCACCCGGGCCGGAACCGTGGACCCCGACCTGCTGGGCCGGATCCGGAACTCGGATGCCCTGCTGGTGGTGGCCCGCGCCTTCGACAGCCCGAGTGCCGATCGGCCGCCCGACCCGTGGGCCGAGGTCGACGACCTCGATCTGGAGTACGTCGTGGCCGACCTCGACGTCGTGACCCGCCGCCTCGAACGGCTGCGCACCGCCGGCCGCCACGGGACCCCCGCCGAGCGCGAGCAGAATGCGCGCGAGGAGGCCCTGCTGGACCGCCTGGCACCGGAGCTCGAGGAGGGACGCCCCCTCCGCGACCTGGCCTGGAGCGAGGACGACGAGCGCCTGGCGCGCGGCTTTCGGTTCCTGTCGCAGAAACCGCAGCTCGTGGTCTTGAATGTCGCCGAGGAACGCCTGGCCCAGGCGGCCGAGCTGGAAGCGGAAGCCCAGAACGCGCACGCACGGCCTCATCGGGACGTCATCGTGCTGGCCGGACGGATCGAGGCCGAGATCGCGGCCCTTCCGGAGGCGGATGCCCAACTTTTCCTGGACGACCTGGGCATAACCGAACCGTCCCGCGGACGGGTCATTCGCCGAACGTACGCGCTCCTCGGCCTGTTCTCATTCCTGACTTCCGGGCCTGACGAGTGCCGGGCCTGGACCGTCCCCATCGGCGCGACGGCCCTGGACGCGGCCGCGGCCATCCATTCCGACCTGGCGCGCGGGTTCATCCGGGCCGAGGTCGTCGACTGGCAGGAACTGGTCGCGTCCGGCTCGACCGCGGAGGCGCGTAAACGGGGCGTGCTGCGTTCGGAGGGAAAGGCCTACCGGGTGCGGGACGGGGACGTGATCGAGATCCTGTTCAACGTGGGCCGATGATGGCTCAGGAGCGGTCGAGCTCCACGATCACGCTGCGGAATTCCTCCGAGAGGTCGACAAGGAACGTGTCTTCGTCACGCGCTCCCACCGCCATCGAGGCGTCGAGCTTCTCGTCGCCGATGTAGGTGAATCCATGCGTCCGCTCCAGCTCGCGCGCCACGGCCTCCACCAGGGTGTCCTCCTCGAATGTGTTGACCACCGCATCCCGCGCGGCGCGGACCAGCCGGGCAAACTCCTCCCCGCTCATCGCGCGCTCGCTCACCAGGAGCGCATCGGTCAGCAGGTCCGTGGCGCCCTCGTGGATCTCATAGAAATGGAGGCTCATGGGTGACCGATGATATCCCGCTCGCCGGCCGGCCGATCCCGATCGATCTGTTGATCATCGGCGGCATCACCGTGGACGACCTGGCGGGTTGGGGCGAAGCCGCCGGAGGAGCGGCTCGCTACGCGACTGAGGCTGCGCTGGCCGTCGGCCTGCGGGTCGCGCTCCACACCGTGGCGGGGGAGGAACCGGTGGTACGCGAGGCGCTTGACGGGCTGGCGGCGCATGCCGACGTCATCCGGCACCCGGCGCCGAGCTCCATCCGCTTCGAGCACCACGGGACCGACGACGCCCGTCGCCTCCGGCTGCGTGGGGCAACCGGTCCGATCCAAGTGTCCGAACCGGACCGCCTTCCGGTCACTGCGGCGGTGCTGTTCGCCCCGGTCGCCGGCGAGGTCGCGGCAGACGCGGTGCAGGCTGTGCAGGCCCCCTTCCGGGCGGCGGGCCTGCAGGGCTGGTTGCGCCGGACCGATCCGGACGGCTGGGTCATGACCCGCCCGCTGGCAGAGCTCGAGCCGGGGTTGGCCGCCGCGCTGCGCGGACTGGACCTGCTGATTGCCAGCCACCACGACCTGGCTTCGTTCGACGGTCCGTCAGCCCTGGTCCAGCTCCGGGCGTGGGCCGGCCCGCGACCGCAGCTGGTGGTGACCGCCGGGACCGAGGGCGCCTGGCTCGACGACGGTGTGGGTCCGGCGTCCCACGTCCGCGCCGAGGTGGTTGAGGGCCCCCACACGATCGGAGCCGGCGACGCGTTCGCGGCGGTCCTGGTCGCCCGCCGGGGGGCCGGCCGTGCCCTCCGCGATGCGGCCGAGGATGCGGCGTCCGCGACCGCCACCTACCTGGCGACCCGGACCCCGCCGGGCTAGGCGGACAGCGGTTGGCGCTGAGCGCGGCGCTCGGCGGCGGCCAGCCAACGGGTCAGGCGGCGGCGGCGGCCCTCGACCACCAACCGGGCGCGCCCGATGCGGTCCAGGCTGCCGCCACGTCCCAGGGCCAGCGCCAGGTCGAGCACCCGGGAGGCGGCCCGGGTCGCCTCCAGCGCTCCGGGCAGGTCCGCCGCGTGCCGTTCGCGGATGCGCGCGACCTCGATCCAGGCCAGGGCTGCCTCCACGGTGCCGCTGCGGGCGGCCTCGCGCCACAGGGACTCGGCGCGCGCCGAGTGCCCGCCGGCCACCAGGATGCGGGCCGCCAGGCGCCGCAGGCGGTGTGGCTCTTCGCCGGCAGTGGATGCTGGTTCGAGGGCGCCGGTAAGGACGCGCTCCAGCAGCTCCAGCGCATCCTCATCCGCGCCGTCGCGGAGGAGCTCGAGCGCCAGACCCCGATGGTCGACCAGCGAGCCATCCCGCCAACCCCCGGCGCGGAGGCGTCCCATCTCGGCATCGAGCAGCACCAGCGAGGCCACGTCCTGCGCGTTGTGATCGATCACCGCGGCCAGCAGATCAGGTGAGCCGCCCGACAGGTAGGCGAACCAGCGCTGCGGCACTTCGCTCGACGGGCAGTCCCCGCGCCGCCGCACGGCCAGCACGCCGCGCTCGACATCCGCCAGGCGCGCGCTGCCCAGCACCCGCCGCCACAGGCGCCGGGCCACCGGCAGCAGATCGTCGTGGCGGGCCGGCAGCCCGGCCAGGTCCCGGCCCAGGCCGTGGATCGTCATCCGGGCCGCCAGCAGCGGAACGTCGAATCCCCGCCCGTTGTAGGTCACGAGCCGCTCGCCACCGGCCATCCAGCCCAACACGGTGCGCAGGAGGGCCGGTTCATCGGGGTAGTCGGGAAGGAGAGCCTGGCGGACGACGACGGCCCCGTCCTCCACGTGGCCGACCGCGGCGAGGATGATCACCGTCCCCGCACCGGTCGACAGACCCGTGGTCTCGGTGTCGAAATAGCGGGTCGGCGCGCAGTCGGACAGCTGCCGGGTCACCGCCTCTGGGATCCGCACACGCCGTTCGACCAGCGCCACCCGGCCGCCCTGCGCCGTGGTAAGTCGCGCCCCGCCCCAGGCCGCCAGCCGCGCAGCAACGTCGTCATTGCGTCCGGCTCCGCCCGTGCCACTGCCGCGCTCCGCGCGAACCGCCGCCAGGCGCTGCTCGAGGGTCGTCACGCGCGGTCCGCGGCGGCCAGCTCGGTGAGCAGCGCGGTGGCGGCGGCCTTGCCGCGAGGCCCGACCTCCGCAGCGGGGCCCACGCAGCCGGGACAGCCCTCCAGGCACGGGCAGTCCCGAACCAGGTCACGGCACACGACCAACAGCTCGTCCCACAGCTCGTGGAGCCGGTCACTGAGACCCACGCCGCCGGGGACCGCGTCGTATAGGTACAGGGTCGGCTGCCCGGTGAATGGGGACTGGGCCTGGGCCTGGACGCCCAGGTCGCGGGCGTCGCACATGAGGAGCAGGGGAGCGGTGTTGCGGGTCAGGCGAGCCAGCCCGATCAGGGCGCCGTCGAGCGTGTCGCGATCGAACCGGGCACAGGCCGCTTGGGGCAGTACCAGCCAGGTGGCGGCGGTGTGCATCTGCTGCTCGGGCAGGTTGACCGGTCCCCAGCCCACGTTCTCGTGAGTGTGGAACTTGATCTTCTTGAACAGGGTGACGTGCCAGGCGACCATCACCTCCCCCCGGGCGCGGGTGCCGCCCGTGCCCGCATCGGTCTGGTCGGCGACGTCGAGGACCTTGAGGGTGACCCCCAGGTCGGCATCGGTGTAGTAGTCGATGTCGACCCGCCGCACGTAGGCCTTGCGCTCATCCCAGTCCAGGCGGTCGACGTGGTACTGGACGCTCTCGTGGAGGTAGATGGCCTGCTCATGGAGCAGGAGCGGGGCCGCGAACAGGTCCACCTCGCCGATGACCCGATGCGGGTCAGTGGTGGTGTCCAGGACCACGACGTTCTCCTGGGCCGCGCTGCGCAGGCTGACCGAGCTGGCCGGGAAATTCTCATGGCTCCAGTGGTACCGATCATCCCCGGCCCGGCGCACGAAGCCGTCTTCCTCCAGCACCGCCAGCAGGGCGGGGGTCTCGTCGATCCCGAACAGCTCGTCGGCGGGGACCGGCAGTTCGAAGGTGCTGGCCCGCAGGTGGTCGAGCAGCAGATGGAGGTTGTCGGGGTTGACCAGGCCGTGCTCGGGCGCGCGGTCGAAGAACCAGTCCGGATGCGCGGCCAGGAACTGGTCGATGGGCGCCGATGAGGCGACCAGCACCGATAGGGCCGTGCCTCCCCGCCGGCCGGCCCGCCCCAGCTGCTGCCAGGTGGAGGCGATGGTCCCCGGGTAGCCGACGCTGATGGCGGCGTCCAGGGAGCCGATGTCGATGCCCAGCTCGAGAGCGTTGGTGGCCACCACCCCGCGCACACGCCCCTCGCGCAGGCCGCGCTCGATCTCGCGTCGCTCGTTTGGGAGATAGCCGCCCCGGTAGCCGCGGATGGGGGACTGGTGACCGGGCGGGGCGGGGAGGGCTTCCCGCAGGTACGTGGTCAGGACCTCGACCGCGGTCCGGCTGCGCCCGAACACGATGGTCTGGACCCCATCCCGGATCAACCGCTCCGCGATCCGCTGGGCGGTCAGCAGGCTGCTGGCCCGGATGCCGAGCGGGGCGTTGACAAGCGGCGGATTGACGATCAGGACGTGGCGCCGTCCGCGGGGCGCCCCGTCATCATCGATGACCGTGACCGGGGCCCCGACCAGGCGCTCGGCCAGCTCACCCGGGTTGGCGATGGTGGCCGAAGCGCAGATGAAGACCGGGTCCGAACCGTAGTGGCGGCAGATGCGGCGCAGGCGGCGGATGACGTTGGCCAGGTGGGAGCCGAACAGGCCGCGGTACGTGTGCAGCTCGTCGATGACGACGAACTGGAGGTTCTCGAACAGCTTGAACCACTTGGTGTGGTGCGGAAGGATGGCGGCGTGGAGCATGTCCGGGTTGCTGATGACCACCTGTCCCGCGGCCCGCACCACGCTCCGCACGGCGGGCGGGGTGTCGCCGTCGTAGGTGCTCGTCTTCAGGTCCAGCTCCGCGGCGGCAGCCAGGGCCTGGAGCTCGACCAGCTGGTCGGCGGCGAGGGCCTTGGTGGGGAACAGGTACAGGGCGCGCGCCGTCTCGTCGCGGGCGATAGCGTCGAGGACCGGCAGGTTGTAGCACAGCGTCTTGCCCGAGGCGGTGGGCGTGACCACGCACGCGTTGCGACCGGCGCGGACCGCCTCCAGGGCCTGGGCCTGGTGCGTCCAGAGCGCTTCGACTCCGCGCTGGCGGAGGGCGCTTACCAGGCGGGGATCGAGATCCGCGGGCCACGGAACGTGGCGCGGGGGGCGGGGCTCAACGATCCGGTGGGCGGCGGTCAGCGCCTCGAGCCACGGGTCGCCCAGCAACGCCTCGATGGCGTCCTCGGCGGAGGCAGGACGGTTGGCCAGCATGTTCAGCTCCCTTCGCTCGACGGTTCGATCACGCAAAATAGCACACGCGTTCTATTCTGCGACGCGATTTCGCCGATCGATCGATCGCGCGGAAGGTAGATCGACGTCCTGACAGCTCACGTGTCGCGCGGCGGCGATTCCGCGGTATCGTGCTGCGATGTCTGTGCGCGTCTGCCCATCCTGCGGTGAGGAGAACTCGGAGCGCGCGCGCTTCTGCCAGGCGTGCGCGACGCCGCTGCCGGAGACGACGGAGCCCGCCTCCGAAGTCCGGAAGGTGGTCACCATCGTGTTCGCCGACATGGCGGGGTCGACAGCGATCGGTGAGCGTTTGGACCCCGAGGCCCTACGCCGCGTCCAGGCCCGCTACTTCGACGCCATGACGGCCGTGCTCGAGCGGCACGGCGGCATGGTCGAAAAGTACATCGGCGACGCCGTGATGGCGGTCTTCGGGATCCCCCTCCTCCACGAGGACGACGCCGTGCGCGCCGTTCGCGCGGCATACGAGATGCAGGAGGCGCTCGCCGCCCTGAACGTCGAGCTGGAGCGTGACCACGGCGTGCAGGTGGCGATCCGGATCGGCGTGAACACCGGCGAGGTGGTGGCTGGTGACCCGCGCGCCGGCCAGCGGCTGGTCACCGGCGACGCGGTGAACCTGGCCGCCCGACTCGAGCAGGCGGCCGAGGCCGGCCAGGTGCTCCTGGGAGCCAAGACTCAGCGGCTGGTGAAGGACGCGGTCTTGGTCGAGGAGGTCGCCGCGCTGGACCTGAAGGGCAAGTCGGCGCCGGTGAAGGCCTTCCGCCTCCTCGAGGTCCTGCCGGATACGGCCGGGCACATGCGCAACCTGGACTCGCCCATGGTCGGGCGTGCCAAGGAGCTCGATGTCCTCCGACGCGCCCTAGAGCGCGCCCGTGGCGATCGAACGTCGCAATTGTTCACCGTGCTGGGTCCGGCCGGAGTCGGCAAGTCGCGCCTGATCGGCGAGTTCCTGGCCGGCACCGGCGATGCCGCGGTGCTCCGTGGGCGATGTCTGTCCTACGGGGACGGCATTACCTACTACGCGCTCCGCGAGATCGTGCACCAGGCGGCGGGAATCTCGGAGGGCGACGACGCGCCGACTGCGATGACACGGCTCAGCACGGTCCTTGCCGGAGCAGATGACAGCGACCGCATCGCCCGCCTGGTCGGCGGACTCCTGGACTGGGCCGATCCGAGCAGCTCCGAGGACGGTTTCTATGCGGTTCGGAAATGCTTCGAGCACCTGGCCCGAGAGCGCCCGCTGATCGTCGTCTTCGACGACATCCACTGGGCCGAGCCTCTGCTCCTGGACCTCCTTGAGCACCTCGCCGACTGGACGCGCGATGCGGAACTGCTCATCGTGTGCGTGGCCCGCCCCGAGCTCTACGAGATCCGTCCCGGCTGGGGTGGCGGCAAGCTGAATGCCACCTCGATCCTGCTGGAGCCGCTGGCGGGGGACGAGGCCGGGGCCCTGCTGGACAACATCCTCGGCGAAGCTGCCTTGCCGCCGACCGCGCGCGATCGGATCCTGGCTGCGGCTGAGGGCAACCCGCTGTTCGTTGAAGAGATGATCGGGATGCTCGTCGACGATGGCCTGCTGCGCTTGACCGACGGCGCCTGGCGGGCAGTCTCCGACCTCGCCGATCTCACCGTCCCACCAACCATCCAGCTCCTGCTCGCGGCCCGCCTTGACCGATTGGAGTCGGAGGAGCGAGCCGTGATCGAACGGGGTGCGGTTGAAGGCAAGGTCTTCCACATCGGGGCTGTCACCTCGCTGTCGCCCGAAGCCGTGCGCTCGCAGGTGCGGCCGCGCCTGCTGGCCCTGGCGCGCAAGGAGCTCATCCGTCCCGACCGCGCCGAATTCGCCGGGCAGGATGCCTTCCGCTTCCGCCATCTGCTCATTCGGGACGCGGCCTACCAGGCCATGCCCAAGGAGCAGCGGGCGGAGCTGCACGAAGGGTTCGCCCGGTGGCTGACGGGGGCTGCCGGCGATCGGGTCGTCGAGTACCAGGAGATCCTCGGCTACCACCTCGAGCAGGCCTACCGTTATCGGACCGAGCTCGGCCCGATCGATGACCGGACCCGTGCACTCGGGCAGGAGGCCGGCCGTGCGCTGCAGGAGTCCTCGGAACGGGCCGCTGCGCGCGGTGATGCGATGAGCGCCGTTCACCTCCTGGAGCGGGCCGGCGAGATGCTCGAGGGCGTCGACCGCGCAAAGGCCAACGTCGATCTGGCCTCGCTCCTGGTTGGGAGCAGTGACATGGCGCCTGCGATCGCCATTCTCGACCGGTTCCTCGCCTCGCCCGAGGCGGCCGAGGTTCCGGGCCTCCGAATCCGGGCGTCGGTCTACCGGGTGAGTGCGCGGTCGGGAACTGATCCGGAGCTGAGCTTTGAGGCGGCCCGGGCATCTTTCGCGTCGTGGCTGGCCGAGGCCGAGGCGCTGGGCGACGAGGACGCGATCACGACCAGCCTGCTCAGGCTCGCCCAATTCGAGTTCTTCCTTGGGCAATGCCGCGTGCAGCGCGAGATGTGCGAGCGGGTCGTGCCGCACGTCGAACGCATCTCGATGGACGAGCGGCTCATGGTCGTCTGGGGCTTCAACTCCGATGCGTACTGGGGCTCGCAGCCCGTTGCCGATGGCCTGCGCAGCGTCGACACCATCCGATCGATCCTGGGTGACGGGGTCGTCGGCCGCCGAAGGGCCGATGAGCTCATCGGGTGGCTGTCGGCCATGAGCGACCGAGGCGAGGATTTCGACGCGGCGCTGAACCGGGTGGACCGCGCATGGGCGGATCTAGGAGACCCCGACGCTCGATTCTGGTCCGGGGGTCAGCAGCGCTCCGAGAGCCTCTGGCGACTGGGACGCCCAACCGAGGCGATCGACTGGTTACGCGGCGACAAGCGGTACCTCGATGCGCGGGGCGAAACGTCCTTCAATTCCACGGTCACGGCGCTGCTTGCGACCTACCTCGCCGAATCAGGCAAGTTGGACGATGCCGCGTCCCTGATCCCAGAGGCGCGCACTCTGGCGGCCAGCGATGACTTCGCCACGCATGTGACGATCGGGTGGGCCAAGGCGCTCGTCTTGTCGGCTCAGGCCGACCATGGAACTGCGCTGATGGCGATCGACGACGCCATGCGACTGATCACGCCCACCGACTACCTGAACTACACCGCCGACACCATCCGGATCCGGGGTCGGGTGCTCCTGGCTGCCGGCCGGCGGGAGGAGGCCCAAGCCGCTTTTGATGAGGCCCTCAGCCTGTTCGAGCGCAAGGGCAATGTTGCGTCGGCTCGCCGCCTCCGCACATGGCTCGAACGCCCCGCTGCTGCCGTCCCATGATCCGGACCAGTCCCTTCCACGAACGGACCAGCGCCCTGAACGAGACGGGCCTGTGGAGCCATTGGGCCGGGCATCTGGCGGCCAACCGCTACCAGGTGTCGGACAAGTTCGAGTACTTCGCGGTCCGCAACGCGGCCGGCATCTTCGACACCTCGCCGCTGTACAAGTACCGGTTCGCCGGCCGGGATGCGGAGCGATACC
This sequence comes from Chloroflexota bacterium, assembly GCA_038040195.1. Classification (NCBI taxonomy): domain Bacteria; kingdom Bacillati; phylum Chloroflexota; species Chloroflexota bacterium. Next base: position 34,983 of record JBBPIR010000010.1, read on the forward strand.
TGGCCGGCATCCTGGCCCGGGATATCCGAGCCTGCCCACCGCAGCACGCCCAGTACACCACCTGGCTCGACGACCGCGGCTTTGTCTTCGAGGACGGCGTGATCCAGCACCGAGCTGCCGACGAGTACCTGCTCACCTCGGCCGAGCCGAACTTCGCCTATTTTGCCGACCGAGTCGGCCGAATGCAGGTCACCCTCGAGGACGTGAGCCTGGACATCGGCGCCCTCGCCGTCCAGGGGCCCCGGTCGCGCGACCTTCTGACCCGCCTGGTGCCAGGAGTCGCCGAGCTACCCTTCTTCGGCATCACCACGGGGGAGATCAGCGGCAAGTCGGTCCTCGTGAGCCGAACCGGCTACACCGGCGACCTGGGCTACGAGGTCTGGGCTCAGACACCGGACGCCCTGGCCGTGTGGGACGCCCTGTGGGAGGTCTGCGACGGGCAAGGTGTCCTCCCCTACGGATTGGCGGCGCTGTACATGCTCCGCATCGAAGCCGGGCTGCTGTTGCTCGGTAAGGACTTCGACTCCAGCCGATTCGCGTTCAATGACGCCCATCGGTCCACCCCCCTGGAGCTCGGCTGGGCCTGGATGTTCAAGGGGCTGACCGATGACGACCGCGCCTTCATCGGCCGTCGCGCGCTCGAGCGGGAGATCGCCGAGAAGACGTCCCGCTGGCGGATGAGCGGATTGGTGGTGGACTGGGAGGACTACGACCGCGTCTACGGCGAGGCCGGCCTCATCCCGCCCAAGGGGCACGCCCCGGTCCACGAGGACTGGATGGTATACAACGGCGACGGTTCGCGGGTGGGGTACGCCACCAGCTTCATGTATTCACCGGTTCTCCAGCGTCACATCGCCCTGGCCCGTGTCCGGCCCGACCTGGCGGCCGTCGGGACTCGAGTGCACCTGGAGTTCACGGTGGATCACCATTACGAGAAGGTCGCGGCCCACGTCGCGCGGCTGCCCCTCTTCAACCCGCAGCGGAAGACGGCCTCATGACCGACTACGACGCCATCGTCATCGGCGGCGGCCACAACGGCCTGGTCAACGGGGCGTACCTAGCCCGGGGCGGGCTGAAGACGCTCATCCTCGAACAGCGGCACATCGTGGGCGGGGCGGCCATCACCGAGGAGCTGCGCCCCGGCTTCTGGTTCACGACCTTTTCCTATGCGCTGTCGCTGCTCCGGCCCCAGATCGTCCAGGAGCTCGAGCTGCCCAAGCACGGCTTCCTGCCGCTACTGATGTCGTCACGGTTCGCGCCGACCCCGGACGGGGAATACCTGTGGTTCACCCAGGATCACGACGCCAACCTCCGTGAGATCGCCCGCATATCACCACACGATGCCGATGCCTACGAGCAATACAGCCACGACATGGATCGGGTGTGCCAGGCCATCAAACCGCTGCTGGACATGGTCCCGCCCGACCCGTTCAGTGACGACCCCGAGGAGCTGCTGGCCCTCGCCTCCCTCGGCGGGCTCTTCCGCCATCTCGACAAGCGCACCCTCCACAACGCCATCCGGCTCCTCACCGGCAGTGCGGCGGACTTCCTGGACGGCTATTTCGAGTCCGATCTCCTCAAGGGCTGGCTGGCGTCGTCGGGAATCATCGGTTCCAAGGTCGGACCTCGCTCCCAGGGCTCGGGCCTGGTCCTGCTGTTCCATTCGCTCGGCGAGCACGACGGCGAGTTCGGGACGTGGGCGTTCCACAAGGGCGGCAACGGCGGCTTCACCCAGGTCCTGGCCCGCGCGGCCGAGTCGTTCGGTGCCGAGATCCGGCTCGAGTCGCCGGTTGAACGGGTCCTGACCGCCGATGGGCGGGTGAGCGGTGTGGCGCTGGCGGACGGGACCGAGTTCACGGCCGACGTGGTGGTCAGCGCGCTCGACCCCCGACGCACGTTCCTGGAGCTGGTCAACCCGCGGGAGCTGCCCGACGACCTGGTCGAGACCGTCCGGCGCATGAAATTTCAGGGCGTCGCGTCGAAGGTCAACTTCGCACTGGACGGGCTGCCGCGCTACCCGGCCCTGGCCGACCGGGGGGAGATCTTCCGCGGGTTCACGAACATCGGTCCGTCCATGGACTACCTGGAGCGGGCCTTCGACGAGGGGAAGTACGGGTGGTACAGCCAGAACCCGTACATCGACTGCGCCATCCAGTCGACCGTCGATCCCGACATGGCGCCGCCGGGCAAGCACGTCATGTCCTGCTTCGTGCAATACACCCCCTACCAGCTGCGCGAGAGCGACTGGGACGCGGAGCGGGACAACCTGGGCAACACGGTCCAGACCACCCTCGAACGCTACTTCCCGGGCTTCGGGGAGCTGGTCCTCCAGCGCGAGGTTGTGACACCGCTCGACATCGAGCGCACCGTCGGGCTGAGCGAGGGGAACATTTTCGCGGGCGAGCTGCTTGCGCCCCAGATGTTCTTCCTCCGGCCGGCGCCGGGCTGGGCGCAGTATCGGACCCCGATCCATGGCTACTATCAGTGCGGCTCCGGAACCCACCCCGGCGGGTGCGTCATGGGCGCGCCCGGCCGCCTGGCGGCGGGGCAGATCCTCAACGACCGGGCCGCCGGCTGAGCGTCGAATTCCTTGACGCTGCCGAAAGGCGGCCCGTAGACTCCCGCGGAATGACCGGCATGCAGGCTTCGGCCACGCCTCGGGGGCTGGCTCCCGCGCCGCGACCCTTCCGCCTTCCCCGCCTGCGGCGGCGGACGCTGATCAGCCTGATCGTGGTCGGCGCGGTTGCCCTGGTGGCCTTCAACGTCGGACGCCAGGCGTTCGTGGGCTGGTCGATCGGTCAGCAGGCCGAATCGCTCGAGGCCCAGGTGGCGGCGGCTGAGGCGGAGAACACTGCCCTCCAGCGACAGCTTGAGTACCTCCAGAGCGATGCCTACGTGACCGCTGAGGCGCGCCGCCTCCGGAACCTCGGATACCCCGGCGAGGAGATCCTCTTCATCCCGCCTGGGGCCGCGGTACCAGCCCCGGCAACCTCGCCGGCGACTCCATCCCAGGCGCCGCCGATGCTGGAGCGCTGGATCGCACTCTTCCTTAGTCCCTGATCGCCGACGCCTTACCGGTTGCGATCGCCAGCGTCGCGGATCGTTTCCTTGGCTTCGCCGACCTTCCCCTTGAGCTTGCCCTTGGCCTGATCGAGCTTGCCTGACACTTCAGTCGAGCGATCGCCGGTGATCTTGCCTACCTTTTCCTTGATGGCGCCTTTGGTCTCGTCCAACGCACCCTCCACTCGATCGTCGGTCACCTTGTTCACCTCCGCTATTGCGAGCATTGCCGGCCGGTCTGTCTGCGCTATCCTCCACGTCAGCAGACGCCTCACTCGGCATCTGCCCCGCTGCCCTTGGGCCCGCGCCAAGGACGACGAAGCGGCACTCTACCATTCGCGGGCATTGGCAGCAGGTGGATCAACTCATGAGTATCGAAACCATCATCATCATCATCGTGATCGTCGTTATCGTGCTCTTTGTCCTGGGTTACTTCGGGCGCGGCAGGCTCGGCCGGTAGGCCGGTCGACGGGGAGCCCAAGGTCCCGGCTCCCTCGAGATGGGCTCAATCTGTGCGTGAATCGGTCCAGAAGTCGGCGCGGAGTGGCACTTGACAGTCGCGGTGTAATGCCTCCATCTAGTCATACCGGGAGGTACTCGTAGTGCGCGTCACGCTCGGCGTTATCCTCTTGCTCGTGGCCGTCGTCCTGTTCCTGCTTGCCGCGTTCGCGGTCCAGGTCGGAACCCTCGACCTCGTGACACTGGGCCTCGCCGCCTTCGCGGCGTCATTCCTGGCGGACAGCTGGAAGCGATAGCCTTCCGTCACACCACGTAGATCCGAGGTTCAGCCCTTCGCGAGCAGGGCCTCGAGGCGGTCCCAGGTTTCGATCGCGCCACCGACCATGCCGGTTGCCAGGGCGCCTTCGATGATCTCGGGCGAGCCCATGTGCCCGATGGACGTGACCTTCGTCTTGCCATCGACGTCCTCAAAAGTGAACGTCTCCGGGCCGCCCTGCGGACCGATGCCCTCGACATCGAACATGAAGGTCCACTTGAAGCCCGCGGGCGGGTCGACTTCCACGTACTCCCCGTAGAACGCCACGTCGTCCCGATCCGGTGCATGACTGACGTATCGCCACTTGCCCCCCGGCCGAACGTCCATCTTCGCCACCGTGGTCGTGGTCCGGTGAGGACCCCACCAGCGCGGGACGATCTCCGGGTCGGTGAAGGCCTTCCAGACCTGCTCGCGTCGCGCGTCGAAGGTGCGCTCAAACACGAGGTCGCCGCCCTCCGAGTAGATGGCGGTCGTGTCGGTGCTACCGCGGTCGATTCGGGTCGTGCTCATCGTCGTCTCCATTCCATTGCTCCTGCCTGTCCTGTAACTCGCGGAGATAGGTGTCCAAGCGTTCGAAGCTCTCCTCCCAATGGCGGCGGTATTGACCGACCCAGTCAGCGACGTCGCGGAGGGGCTCCGCCTTCAGCCGACAGGGTCGCCACTGCGCGTGTCGACCCTGTTCGATGAGACCGGCCCGCTGCAGCACCTTCAGGTGCTTCGAGATACCGGGCAGGCTCATGTCGAAGGGCGCGGCCAGCTCGGTGACCGTCGCCTCCCCGAGAGCCAGGCGGGCGAGGATCGCCCGTCGGGTGGGATCGGAGAGGGCGGCGAACGTCGTGCTGAGGGGATCGGCTTCCATGTCGTCATTTCGCTTAGCGGCTAATTAACCTAACGGGATAATACATGCCGTCGACAAGTTGTCAAGGCCTCCTGAGCTTCGGCCAGAAATGCGTGTGCCGATTGCCGTAGTTATCGACTGTCGGTATCCTCCGAATGGCGTGGCGGAGTAGCTCAGTGGTAGAGCAGGGGACTCATAAGCCCTTGGTCGGTGGTTC